>JAYTLA010000163.1:0-49552 GCA_043729825.1 Ferruginibacter sp. | reverse complement strand
GCCTATATAGTATGTTGGTTGATATTTGTTGGGCGTAGGGGAGGTTGTTGTTTTGATACGTATTGGGGGGGCAGACGTCAAAAGGGGGAGGAAGGGGGAGGCTTGCGGGGTTAATTTAGAAGAAATAAAGAATGTAGCTACATTTAATGTAGCTACTTTTTTAAATAAAGTAGCTACATTTGTGTAAAATATTATAAACTTAATTTTTAAATGTAGCTACATGGCAAAAACAAAACAAATTGGTGTAAGGTTTAATAAAGAATTACTTGATAAAGTAAAATTAAGTCCTCAAAAAGCATTGAATTTATATGAACAGAATTTTGAAAAAGATATTAACTCAAAACCATTAATAAATGATGAAGCTAAGACTAATAGCGGTTCATTAATTCCTCCTCAAAAAGAACTAAGCACATTAGCAATTAAACAACCTAAAACACTTGATGAATTAAAAAAACTATGTCCAAAAGAACTTGATATTTTTGATAGAGGGGCATGGATTAGAGAACATCGTTTAAAATATGGTATATGATAAAAAGATTATTTAGAATAACTAAAGGCTTACATTGGTGTACATCATTATATCCACCTTATATTAAGCATTACTCGTTTAGAAATAAAGCTGGAGAATTACCTTTTTAATAATTAAAAAAAACAATTATGTTATACCAACTACTAAGAACTTGTTTAAAAATTCAAACATTGGATGCTACAGAGAATGAAAAAATGGCAATGGCTCAAGAGAGTTTGCCTTTATTAATGCTAGGTATGAATGCAATACAAGTGCATAGTATTATGCTAGATAGTTTTTTATTAAAATAAATTCTTTATAAAGCAAATTAAAAAGCCCACTATTATTTAGATAGATGGGCTTTTTTACGTATTTGCATGGTCCACAAAATGCAAAAGTTAAATGAGACGTCGAAATTTCTTTGTAAGAATAATCTATTTCATTAAATCCGCATAATTAAATTTAGTTCCTAGTGCTTGATATATGTCTATTTCTTTCCCTTCAAAACCTTCATGCTTACCTTTAAACATAATAAACTTTTCTTGTACTGTAGTTTTACCCTCTGCAAACATTATTCCTGTGCCTGTAATTTGATAATAACCGTTTCTTGGGCTACCATCCTCCCTTTCTTCTTTTAATGCCTTAATCAAGCCGTAATGCACCAAATAAGAGAAATCTCCGCACCTCTTGTACTTACTTTCAGATATTAAAGTTTCCATGTGTTGAAATTTACGCTCTGATTTGTAAAGTAAAAGTAGTGCAAGGGCCATATTAGCATTGAAATAACGAAAATATCTTTTAATAAACGTTCCGCAGCACTGGCAAAAAAAACCTTTGTCCGCATTGTTAAATAGTAATTCAGATTGTTTCATGTTTATAGTTTTTAATTATTTGTGTTTTTTATAATCAGACCTTTTATGACCTTCAATATATTTACGAATGCTATAATTTATTACTTCAAAACTTTGCCTACACCCACACATACATATTCTAATATTATCTTTTTTCTCCCTTTCTTTTATTTCTATAATTTTAGGTATTATTGACAAATAAAATAAATTTATTTCTTTAGGGTACAGTTTTCGCCATAGCCTAATTACTTTATTTCTTTCTGCTCTGTTATTATAAATTAAGGAATCAATAACCTCTACTTCTTCATATTGAATACTGTACTCTAATCTTATCTCTCCAGAAAATTTAGTGTACAGTTTTCTCATTATAATTTTGATTAAGTACAACTGTTATTTCTTCTCCACTTATTAAACTATATAACACTCCTTCCATTGCAGCTTTTTGTTTGTCTGAAAGTAGCATACACTTTCTACTGATAGCTTCGTGAAACATAATATCTCCGTTAATTTCTTTTTTCCAATCATCCATTGCATACCTTGGTAACATTGGATGGGTAACAAATTCTAAAAACAACCATTTTATTTTTTCTACACACTTTTTTGAAAACTTACCTGCTACAGTTTTAGGGTCTTCTCTTACTGTATCTTCGTAATAATACTCTGCCATTTTTAAATGATAAAATGCTTTACGAAAACTGTTATCTATATTTCTTTCATTGCTCATTTTACAATTGTTTTATCTAGTTTTTTAGTTATGTATATTCTACATTCTTCTGAGGCGTATGAAACACTATATTCATCACCTACTATACATTCAATATCATGTAATTTTTTTGTTGGTGATATTGAATAATAATTTATAAAGATAGAAGCTATAGTTGTACTGTATGGTAGCAAACAAAGTTCTGTTACTATACCACCTATTTTATAACCATTATTTTCTAGTTCACCTCTTATTACATCGTATAACATAGTTAATCTATTTTGTGAATGTAAATATTATGAATACTATCTTTAAAATTATATCCATCTACTGCATAGTAGTTTTTATCAATATTTTTTAAATAGAAAACTAAGTTATCAAAATCTACTTGGTAATTAGCCATGTCTTTTGTTTTCAAACAGTGTCCTACATTTTCATCGCCATCTTTTTTATTTAGTATAGGACGTAGTATTTCTATTTCGTGAGTAACTAAATACTTTATTAATTCTTGATTCATTTTATATCTTGTTTTTTGAGTTTACGCACTAATTTTAAATCCCATGTTTCAGATTGAATAATAACTTTAAAAATACTAATCAATTCTGCTTTACATTTTTTGAAAGTATCAAATGTATCTTCGCTTTTCGCCATCTGGGTCTGGGTAACAATGCAAACAATTCATACAATATTTGTCTGTAAAGTACATCCCTTCTGTTCCATTTGATGGTTGATATGGCTTACCTAATCTTTTTTGCATAAATTATTATTTTATATTTTAGGTAAGTATTGCCATTTATCAACAATATAATTATCATCAAATTCTCCATCACCATCTATATTTCCATAACAGTTATGCCAGCAATATCCTCCTTCTTCTACTAATCCATCTACATAAGCATAACACATAACCATAAGAACTCCGTTACAAACAGCAAGTACATTTTCTGAAAAATCTTTATCCTTTATAATTCTAGGAAATTGTTTTTTACTAGGGTAAAGCCAATCTGGCTCTGCTGCAATATTTATTATTTCAAATAGCCGAGTATTCCCTTCTAAAAATACATTATGCTCTGCTGCATATTCTATTACTAATCTTTTTGATTTTTCTAAATTAGTTTCCATTATTATCTATTTTAAATTTAACTCGTTACTAATATATTTCAATGCTGCTGCAACACACTTATTCCTATCAATAGAATTTTGTATTTTACCTTTATCTACCTCATTTGTAAAAGTTACATTTTGGTCATTATTACCATGAGTAAGTACATAGCTTTTTTGTTGATAATTTAATGCTGCCTCTATGGTACTTTCTCCTTCTGTAAAATGTATGGTTGCCCATGTTTTAATTACTTTCATTTATTTCTATTTTTAATTTAAGTTTATTAATCATAACCTCTATGTTATGGTACTTGTTTAGCATTAAGGTTGCATCTGTGTTTATTCTTAAACTTTTTCTTGCTTGCCCATCTGTTAAATTACCTTCAATACTTGTAGTTAAATTTTTAAAAGTATTTCCTTCTATATGCCTGTAAATATCATTTAAAGAATCAGGATGCACACTTCTTAATATTGCAGTATTATTCATTATTTATAATTTCATTTATTTTTGAAAAAGTTAATCTTTTAATATCTCTAGCATCTTTTAGTTTTTCTAAAATAGGATTCACTTCATCTAAAGTTCCTTCCAATATTGTTTTATATCCATTACTATTTTCTACGTGTTCGCCACGATTAAAATGAAACGCTTGTTGTTCTTCTGAAAATTCTAACTTAATCATAATTATTTTTTTTTAAAATGGCATATCATCCTCATTATCTGAAAACGCTATTTCATTTTGTGATGTAATTGTATTTATAAAACTTTTTTTATTATCGAATTCTACTGGTTGTGAACTGGTATAATATTGATATTGCCTTGTAAAGGTATTAAAGTTAAAACTTACAAAACCCTCTTTACCTTGCTCATTAAATCTCATTTTACCAATTATAACATCTACAATTCCTGTAACTCTATCTCTATGAATAATTACTCCATTATCCATTTGGTTATAAAAATTTGCACCACCTGAAATACTATATAAAGTTGGGGTTTCTATTTTACCTGTTCCTTTATCTTTTAATAATTTTGATGGGTGAGCAATTAAAAATATATGTATATTCCATGTTACAGCAAAGTTTGTTAATTTACTCATAAATTCATTTACATAACTTGGGTCGTACATATTACCTGTATTATGCATAACCTTGTTGTATGGGTCAATAACTAATCCTTTAATACCATATCTAAAAATTAATTCTTTTGCCTTGTCTAAAATCCCATTAAGTGATATATCTGTCTTTGTCTTGTCAATTGTTTTAAATCTATCATCTAAAGTATCAAATGCTATTTCTAATTCTTTCGCAGATATTCTGTGGGTTATATCTTTTCTAAAAGCGAATGCTTTCCCAATTATCTTTTCTGCTATTTTTTGGTCATGTAAATGTGTTGGTTGATTTTCAAAACTAAATATTCCAAACCTCCAATTTTGATTTACAGCTAAACTTGCTGAAATAAAATCTAAAAACTCTGATTTACCGCTACTTGGACTTCCCGTTATAACGGTAACTAATCCACCTTGAAACCTTATATAATCATCTAATCCATAAATACCTGATGATGTTCCAATAGGTACTCCATCACGATATAATGAAAATAAATTTTCTTTTCTTTCATTTGTTGGTACGATACCATCAATATTTATCGCTTTTGCGCTATCAATAAAGCCCTTTAAGGCATCTTTACCATATTTAACTAGTACATCATTAGAATCTTTACAATCTAACGGAAATTCGACTATAAAGCATCTTTCTTTACCAAACCTGTTTACTAATTCGTCTTTTAGTTTTCTACCTGCATCGTCATTATCAACTGCAATAGTTATTTTTTTCTTGTTTAAAAATAAATCATAGCAATTGTCAATGTATCTAAAATTTGTATTTGCTCCATTTGGTACAGAAATAGAATTTAAAATACCTGCTTCAAAACAACTAAGGCAATCAATTTCACCTTCAACGATAACACAATCTTCTTCGTCTTTGATAGAATCTAAATTATAAAAAATAAGTTCTGCATCTTTACTTAAACGCATATCCTTATCCTTGCCCCTAAACTTTATATTAACTAGTTCCCCATTTTTTAAATAATTAAAACAAATTACTTTTATTTCTTTTTGAGCTTTTGGCATCCATTCTGTAGATTCTGTTATTCCAAATCTTAGTAAAGTATTATTACTTATTTTTCGTACATTTTCAAAATTATCTAAAAAAACTTTTGATAATTTTTCTAATCTTTTTATTGGTTTAACAATATTCTTATTTTCCTCTTCTAATTTAAACCCAATAATATCTGCAACAATTTGCACTGCTTCTACAAATCCTACTCTTTGATGCTCCATTACAAAACTTATAGAATCCCCTCCTTTACCACATCCAAAACATTTAAAACCATTTTTACTTTTATGAATAGTAAATGACGCTGACTTTTCACTATGAAAAGGGCAGCAAGCAGTTTCTGTAGAACCGCTTCTTTTTAACTTAATAAAATGCCCAACTATTTCACTTATTAAAACTTTTTCTTTTAATTCTTTTATATTTAAAAACATCAATATTTTTTATAAGTGATTTTAATGTGGTTTTTTGGGGTAAAATAATAAAATGGTATAAGCAGTAGCATTGTTCTAATAAAGTCGGAATTTGACAATGTTTTTAGGTGTAAGAATTGATTTGGAAACAATAATAGATGTATGAAACACAACTATTCAGAATTTGCCCAATCTTCCATTGCTTTTTTCTTTTCATCTTCTGTCATTGCTTTAGGTAAATTACCATTTTCGTTATTTATAGATAAATCATTAATGTTTGACATTTTTAAAACAACCGATTGAAAATTATTATTCAAAGTTTTTAATGGCCAATTTTGAAAAAAATGATCTGCCTTTACAAATTGCATTATTTTATTAAAACTTATTAAAACTTCTAATTCTTTAGATTTTATAACTTCTGATTTATTCCAACCTTTGACTTGTGCAATTTTGTGGGCAATCTCTAGGCAAGCTGAATAATCCTTATCTATATCAAATAAGCTTTTTGGATTATGCCTATTCCAAACTTTCATCATTTCAGTAACAATCATGTTTTCTTCATTTTTTTCAAAAATTTCTGTATTTTCTATTAAAGGATTAACCTTAACCTTAACCATATCCTTATCCTTATCCTTAATCATTAGATAATGATTATTAAATGATTTACTAACTATTAAGTAATCATTTCCAAATGATTTCGGTATCAATTCTTGTAATTTATATGTAAAAATATCTTTTACCACAGAAATTATAGCTGGTTTACAACTCAATAATGTAGAATATTGAAATTTTAAAAACTTTGGTATAAACCAATAATCTTCAATTATAATAATTCTTCCATTAGAAAATTCTATAATATCCTTTTCTGAAATAGCAACTTTACACATCATATTTAAAAGTGATATACTTCTTTTACATAAGCCTGTATGAGAACAATTATCAAGCAACCATTGCCAAACTATTTTATAATCATTAGATAATGATATGTACCAATCATCTTTCCATTTATCTGAATCAGTAAATCTTTTTGCCATTAAAAGTCTGTTTTTAAAACTTCATTAATCTTTTGAAGATTACTTTCAGTAAGTACACGTTTAGTTTTTTTATTACCCTTTAATACATGGTGTAAATGACCTGTATGTACACCTATTTTATCTGCAAGCCATTTTAACATTTGTCCATTATCATCTAAATGTTTAATAATTGCCTTTTCTGTTGTGAATTTTTTTATTCCCATAATGCAAATGTATAGATTAATTTTAAAATAGCAAAATAAATATCTTGAAAATATATTTGCGTAATAAAATAATTCACCATACATTTGCATTAAATAAAAACACATGACAAATTTTAAAGTAGGATGCTCTCCAATAACAAGTAAGCTATATGCTGCAAATAAAGGTCGGTATCATCCAACTGAAAAACCTATTGATTTGATGAGGTATTTAATTAAAACTTACAGCAATGAAAATGAAACTGTTTTTGATGGCTATTCAGGAAGTGGCACGACTGCCGCCGCCTGTCTAAAAGAAAACAGGCAATTTGTAGGAATCGAATTGTCAAAAGAATATTTTGAAATGTCCGTTAAAAGACTGTAGGAAATAATAAGGCAGCCCGAACTGTTCTGATAGGGTTGCTTATAACGGTCAGGGCTTTGTTGCAGTGGTGGAATAGATGCTGAAATGTTCAATATCCGAACCCAAGCCGATTAAAGATAAAATGAACCAAAACCGATGCAGCCACCATTGCACAAAACCTAATGTTGTACGCCGTTTCTTAGGTACTTCAAATTATTTTTAAACAATTAAAAACAAACATACAATGACACATTTATTTTATTTCGTAGCAATTTTCTTTATTTGGCGTGAAATGCGTTGGATTTATTCTCCAATTGAAATTACAAAAGAATATAAAAAGTATGATGAGCTTAGCAAATTAAACAAAGGGAGGAAGTGGGATTTAATGACACCCGAATATAAGTCAGAATTAAAAAGTAAAATATTTCTCATGCCTTTAGTAATTTGGGTATTTGTTGGGCTATTTACTTTTCAATGGGATGCATTTTTACTAATGTTACTCCTGAATATTATTATAATTGCTCCATTGTCAAAAATTACAAAGTTCAGTTTTGCTTACACTGCAATCCACTGGGTAAACTCAATCATTGGGTTTGCGTTTGGTGTGTTTGTAATTATAAATCATTACCATTTACATATTAGTTTATACTCTGTCTTAAAAGAGTGGTTGAACTAATGGTCGTACAACGTTGGTGCTTTGCGAAGTGTGGGAAATAGAATTACCAATGTTCGCAAACCGATGAAGCCAAATTGAAAAACTAAAGTTCAGAATGTGTACGTCTGCCCACATTTTGCAAAACACTTTGTTATGGGCTGGCACATTTCGCAGGGTCTATGAATTAGTATTTTTTAATCGTCTGCCTGTATATTGTTAAAAGCAAGAGTTATAGGTAGGCACAAATCAGAATAAAATGGAGCAAGTAAAAACAGTTCAGGACATTGTAAATGCAACGAAAGAAACAGGGATGCCTGTGAAATTTGAAATTGATGGCGTAACGTATGCTACATACGTTGAAAATCCACCGATTGAAGAACAAAACAAGTGGGCGGTGTACCACGCAAAAAAAGACCAAATTTTACTTGAAGCAAATGAGAAGGCACAAAAGGAAGCGACAATCTTAGCCTTTAAAAACAAGGCAAGATTAGAGGCATTAAAATTTGCTCCAACAAGAAAAGCAGACCATACGAATAAAATCTCGTGTGAATTAACTGCGGATGAAATTTCAAAAGAAGCGGATGTAATTTACGAATGGCTTATTAAAGGACTTTAGATGTTTGTCAAGTCACGGATGCACAATTAGGGTGTGTCCGTGCTTGCCCATAACGCAAGGGCTTGCCGCAGGTAGGGAATTTGAAAAACTAAAGATGAATAACATTATGCAGATAAATAAAGATATAGAGTTGAAGTTACAAGGTCAAGCCCTACTTGCGGCAAACCCCTTGTTATGTGCTGCTACGGGTAGTCAAACGAAGTACCAAATTGTGTATGCTGACCCTGCTTGGGATTTTGACGACAGATTAAGAAGTTCAAAGAAATTAGATAATGGCAAGATGCACTTTAGAGAATTGGACTTGCATTACAAAACAATGAAAACTACTGAAATTTGTGCTTTGCCTGTAAAAGAAATAGTAGCCGATGATGCAGTATTGTTTATGTGGACTACTGATGCCCATTTGCCTGATGCTTTAAAAGTGATTGATGCTTGGGGTTTCAAATATAAAACGATTGGCTTTATATGGAACAAGAAAGAGAAAAGCGGGAAGCAAGTTTGTTTTATGGGCAAATGGACTTTAAAAGGTAGTGAGATATGCTTACTGGCAACAAAAGGCAAAGCACACAAATTAATTAAAAGCCATAAGGTTCGCCAATTAGTAGAAGCCGAAAGGAATATACACAGCCGAAAGCCTAATGAAGTTAGAAAGCGAATTGTAGAATTACTTGGCGACCTTCCAAAAGTTGAATTGTTTTGTAGAACGCCAAAAGAAGGGTGGGATATTTGGGGCAATGAAGTAGAAAGCAATGTCAATTTGGAAACGTCTGGTAGTAATAGCACATAACGGTAGTATTGTTGCATCTAAAATCTAAAATAAATATTGAGAATGAACGATAAAGTTAGATTTAGGGTTAAAGATGTTGAAGTGAAAGGATATTATTTTATTGCTTACGAGGGCTTGTATTGGCATAGCGGACATTTTTGGTTTAATGAAGAAAAAGTAAAGCAAGTTGAAAATAATGGAAGTCTTTCTATTTTACTTTATGGAACATCTAAAAAAAGTGTAAAAAAATTAAGAGCAATGGCTTTACCATGCACTATTAAATTACAAAAAGAAAAATTGCCATTTTAAAATGATTGCAACAAGCAAGTGGGGGGATTGCTCACAATGTAGTAGAAAAAATTGTGCAGTAGTAAAGGTAGGTAAGAGTTTATTTTGTGTAGATGTATGCCATAAGTCAAATAAGATATTAGCATCACAAAAAAAACAAAGAGAAAAGTTATCTATTCGTAAATTAAATTTACTACCTAGCAACGAAGAAACAACAAGCTTAAATAATCTAATTAATGATTTAGATTACTTAGTAAGCCGTTATGTTAGGCTAGTTGCTAGTGATGAAAATGGAATAGCACAATGTTATACTTGTGATTGGCAAGACCATTGGAGTATGATGGATGCAGCCCATTTTATAAAACGTAGCAATTTACAATTTAGATTTGATGTAAAATGGAACTTGCGATGTTCATGTAAAACTTGCAATGAATTTGAGGAAACAAAACACCTAAAGGTATTTGCAGAAAAACTAGAAGAAGAACAAAAAGGAATTACTGAATGGCTTACTACAGAAGCTAGACAAGTTTTTAAACCTACACAAGATGAATTGAAAGAAATGATTATTGACTTTAGAAAAAAAGTAAAGGTGTTAGAACAAAAAATAAAAAAAACATGAACTTAGAAGAAAGAATAACGCAAGCAATAGAGTATATAAATTATTTGGTAGATGCAGAACCTTTAAGATGGGAGTGCCACTATAGAGTTATTGACTTTGGATATACTCCAATGAAACAATTTGAATACGTACAATTAGAAAAAGGCAACGCTTGTATTAGTTATGAAAATGGGCATCATGAAATATTTAAAAATAATATTAATCATGGATGGGGTGTTCCTGATATACAAGTAAACTGTACTAAATCTATATTTCAGATTAGGTATTTATGGAATAAATTAAAACCATTAAGTTTTGAAAAATGGAAAACAACACTTGTTTATAAAAATTAAATTAAATATATTTGCTTAACAATAAAAATTTAAAATGGATAAGTTTACACCACTAGGGGTATTAATTTTAGTAAAGCCTATTGCTAAATCAGAAAAAACTACAGAAGATAATATAATTTTAGTAGAAAGTCAAACAGTGTATGGAGAAGTTGTAGAAGTTTCAGATATGGTTTCAGATACTTACAAAAAAGGAGATATTGTTGCATATTCAGCAGGGTGTAATAAATGTGCGTACTACAATGGCAAACAGCATATTTGGCTCAATGGTAATGGTTATGGAGTTAATGGAGGAGAAATATGGTACATAGTTGGATAAGTATATTACATACCGAGAAGTAGATGAAAATAAAATATTTTGCTATTATATTTTACAAAAAGAACATCCACATTATAAAGTTAAAATAGCACATGATAGTATATTTTCTGTAGTACAAAGTGTACCAATTTCAAATTACAATTTATATTTAGTATTTGATTTTTGTTTGCGAGGTAGGTTTTTGCCATCATACCCAAACCTAGATAAAGAAATAGTATTAGTTATGCAAGATATGGCGAACTGGTTTTATGAAAATAGGATATTGATAGATAAAAAAAAATATAAAAAATGGGAAGAATAAAATTAATAATAAATGGGAAACGAAAGGTATCAAAATTTTTATATTGTATAAAACATCCTTTTAAAAAGATACATGTAGGTATTGAGATAATTGGTTATGCTTGTTGTAAAAAATTTAAAGTAATATAAAAATGATAAAATCCCCTGCAAATAAATTAATATTATCTATAAAACCTGTATGGATAAAACACTTTACAGATATACAAAAGATAATACAAACAGAGCAACAACTTAATATAAGTTTAGCAGAGTGTGTAAACATTGTAGGAGAAGTTATATCTGTACCAAAGTACATTTCACCATTAAGCCAATATAAAGGTTATTCTACAAAAGATATTAAAGAAGGGGATATAGCAATATTTTCTTATGATGTAGTGGCATCTCTAAAGCATGGCGAAGAAGGGAAAGACCCAATATTTCAAAACGCAATTTACCACGAAGCCAAAGAATTTTTTTTAGCAGATATAACTAGCATATTTGCTGTCATAAGAGGCGAAGAAATAATTATGATAAATGGATGGGTGCAACTTTCTGAAATTGAAGATTCAAAAATAATTGTACCACATAACTTTAAATCAAATAAATTTATTGTGTCTTCTACAATTTTAAATATTGGGCATAGTAAAACACATTTAAAAGGTATAGATGCCAATATTGGAGATAATGTTTTCTTTGATAAAAGAAAAGTGCAGCACTATGAAATAAATCGTAAAAAGTTTATAATTACTTCTCAAGAAAAATTATTAGGCAAAATCAAGTAAAGTTTATTATTTTTGATAAAACTTTATTAGGTGGATTTAAAAGACTTTTTTGATTTACTATATTTTTATATTGGTAAAGAGCGTGGAGCTTTTATTACCATAGAAGAAATGACTAATATTGTACATGAGCATCAGATGGCTTTATTTATGCAGTATAAGCCTAAATACGCTACAAGTCAATTAGTAAAAGATATACTTTCTCCGTTTAAAAACAAATATCCATTTTTGCCATCAGATATGATAGGGGGTCATATAGTGCTTTCTCCAACATTAAAAAAAGAAGATTTTTTAGATATTGAAATAGATGTTTTAAACAAAGGTGTACCTCAAAAGTGGGCTTTGCCATTAGTAAATGAAGATGAAAGGTCTTATAGGTTAAAATCTCAAATTAACCCAGTAACAATAAACTCTCCTATTGGTGAACAAGAGGGTCTTAGAATGATAAAAATTTATCCATTAAGTACATATAGCGGAACGGTTTCTTATTTAAGATTACCTGTAAAACCATTTTACAATTATACAGTTGTAGGAGGGCGTACTATTGTTTATAACGCCTTAGGTTCAACTCAATTAGAATGGAGAGAAACAGAAGTAAGAGAAATACTTTTTAAATGCTTGAAAACATTAGGCATAAATCTTAGTGACGAGCAAATTCAACAATTTGCACAGGTAACTACAAACGATAATGCACAAGGCTTAAATACGGTTTAAAAAATGAAAAGTATAAAAGAAGCAATACAACAAGAATTAAGCGAAAATCCATCACAAGAAGGTGGTGGAGAAGATGATTTAGTCGTAGATAATAAGGTTCGCAAAGATTGGAATGATTACACAGATTGGCTTGAAAAAAAAGGATTAAAAGGGCATCCATCATTAGATAAAGGCGATTTAGGGGGTAAAATGGTAGATCAATACAAAAAGGAAAATCCTAACAGTATTGTATCTAGGCAAACAATAAAGCCAATACAAAAAGAATTTTCAAATTATAGGAATTATGCTCTAAATGAAATTAAGAATAAAAGAGCAGGGTTTGCAGAAGGAACAAACGAGGAAAATTTTATGAGAGCGTTAAGTGTAGTGGATGGTATAGCAGGGCAAAGAACCACTTCGTTTAAGTTTCCAGACAGATATTTAAGAACTTTTGAGGTTGATAATTCATCAAGTATAAAAGATATGGGTTTTGCAATAAGAAAATAAAATTATGGCAGTAGTAACAATATATAGGCTTGCAGAAGAAATACTAGAAATGATTAATGGAGGAAATATAAAACCTTCAAGCAATATTAGTATAAATGCTATTAAAATATCTATTGGACAGTCTATAAATGCATTGCTTAAAACAGAACAACTTAACGTAAATGAAAAAATGCGTGAAAAAATACCAAATGGTACGGTATTGGCATTTTATGAGGGTATAGAAGTAGAAAGTTATAATGGCGTGAGCAAGTGTATATTGCCAATTAAGCCTGTAAAAATGCAAAAAAACATGGGTATTTGGGGTATTTATCCAAAGTTTGAAGTGTTGGGAGATTATCAATTTAACGAAGAGTTTATACCTACAGAAATGGGGCAAATAGGATTATTAAAGTCGCAGCCATTGCTTAATGATTTAGGGTTAATATGGTACGAAAATTATGGTATGGAATGTATTTTTAACAAAGATTTAAAAATATTATTTCCTGATATTAAACTTGCTATGAGGTTGGTGATTATGGATATTGACCAATATGGAGATTATGACCCATTGCCAGTATTGCCAGAGCATGAGTTTTTAATAAAAGAGCAAATATTTAAGTTATATACAGGTATTGGAATAGCAGATAAGTTAGTAGATGTAACAAGTTCTTTTCAAAAAAATACACCTATACAACAACAAAGACAAATTAAATGACCTTAACAACATTAGATATAATAGTCAGACGAATTTTACTAACTAAAAGATACCCAATACATTGGTATATGGAGTATTTAAATTATACGTCTGCTTGTTTAAGAGAATTAAATATCGATACGCTAACAGTTGTAAATACAGTGCAATTAATGACAGATGGTAATGGCAGCGCAAATTTACCAGAAGGGTTTTCAGATGATGTTTTAGTAAGTAAAACAGGGGGAAGATTAAATTCTTTTTACCGACAAAGTAATATTTCTCCAGTAAGAAATCATAATGCAACTACAGGGCAATACGAAGCTAATTCAAATACAATTTCACAAACAAATACAACTTATCCGATAGGGTATGGAGCAGGTTTATTTTACAATACAAATGATTATTTTGAGAATACAGGTGGGGTGTTTGGGGGTGTAGGTAAATCACAAAGGGGGTATAGTATAATAAGGCAACAAAGAAGAATACAATTTAGCGAAGGTTGTACTAATATGGGCTTTGTAATGGTTTTTGTATCAGATGGACAAAGTGTAGATAGTGCTAGTCAAATTGATATTAAAGCTATAAATTGTATAGAAAGTTGGGTTAATTGGTATGCAAGTGAATATGCAGGAGTTAAAGGAAATGCCTATTCTAACACATTTTATTCAAATAAAGATGCATTAAGAGCTAGATTAAGTGATATAGAAAGTGTAGAAGATTTATTAAATGTGATTCGTGGAACATATAAAGCAACAGCAAAAGGATAGTCATGCCAACACCTAATATTATAATGATTAACGGATTTTTACTTGTAAGACAAATAGGAAATACAAGTGGGATTACAGCAGACGATAGCTTATCTCTTTATGGGGTAGTAGAGCTTATAAATACTACAACTACAGACCTAATTGTAGGAGATAATGTTTTTTTTGACCCTATCGGAGTAGAAAAAATAATAGAAAGTGGGCAATCGTATTTTTTAGTAAAACAAAACAGTATAGCATTTAAAAGCGGTGCGCCATTGTAAATGACAATAAAAGAACAAAAATATTTTGCAGATAAATTAGCAAAGTTAGATTCCGATAGTTCGGAATTTAGTGTTGGGGCTAATGATTTTGTAAATATGGAAAACTGTAGAAGTGGTAGTACAGATACAGGAGGTGAAAATATTATAGAAAGTATCGGTGGTACATTGCAAGTATCTCCAATAAGAGCAAACGATTACATAGAAATAGGTAGCGTAGAAGATACTGAAAACTTTAGAGTATGTATTTTTTATTTTGATAAAACTATTGGAAGAAATGATAAGATTGAATGTTATTACACATTAACCCAAGCTACTTATACGGTATTACTTTCAAGTGATGTTGTAGGTGGATTAAACTTTAGTAAATATTCACCAATACATAGTGCAGGTATTGCAAATGGATTACTTTCTTGGCCAGACAGTACCAACAATGAGCCTAGGCAAATAAATATAGAGGCTGGTATAAAAGCATACCAACCAGCTTTTGTTACCAAGCAAAAGCCTTTTATATTACCAATGCAATATGATGAAATACTAAAAATAAAAAGACCTCCAAATATTCCACCTTCAATTTTTAAGTTTAATGATACAGGGTTTAATAATAATTTTATAGCAAATAATTCTTATCAATTTGCGTATGATTATACATGGTATGATAACGAAGAAAGCGTTACGAGTGCTTATAGTGTATCTAGTAGATTAAATAGTAGTACAGATATATTAAATAATGCAATTTATGTACAGTTTGGATTAGGTGAAATAGTTCCACAAAGGGTTAGATTAGTTACGTTAATCGTTAGATATAATAGTACAATTGATGGCAAGCCTACAAACAGTGCAAAGCGTATAAAAACTTGGGATAGAGAAGTAGCTGCGGAAAACATCTTGATAAATACATTATCACTAGATTTTACTTTTTATAATAATATTGAGGGAGAACCTTTGGCAGCGGATGATGCATTAAGACCTTTTGATTTAGTACCAATCTATTCAGAAACTGGAGCGTTTGCAGAAAATAGGCATTTTTTAGCAAATACTACAGACGGGTACAATACTCCACAAGTAACATCTCTTAGTGCAATATTAACAACTACAAATATTTTTGGTGGAACAAATATAACTACTACTTTAATTAGTATAAGACAAGGAAGAAACAGATCTAGCCCTACAACAAATAACTGGAATTATAGAGGGTGGTATATATATTTATCTGCATCTGTAGGAATTCAAGCAGGATTTTATGTTCAAACTATATCAGAAAGAATAGAAGTTGGCGGAAGTGACCCTTTATCTGTTTATACGCCAATACCAACAAGTTTGACTTTTGCAAACTTAACTTTTAGGGGCGCAACATACCCAGAAGTTTTAAATTATGTAGGAAGTGTTATTGCGGCGGGATTACCATTAACTAACGGTGGGTATGATTTGTATGAACCTACATCTAGCACAATAACAATTACAGGTTTATCTTTAGTTACATATAATGTTCATAAGCCAAATTCACTAAAGAAACTTGGTGTTGTTTTTTATGATAAACCAATGCGTAGGACAGGCGTAGTTACAAATGATACATTAAAAGTATCTATACCTAAAAAGGATTTTAATTTTACAATAGGTATAAATAACATACTTTGGCAATTGTCAAATACAAATGCGCTTGTAGAAATACCAATTGAAGCTACACATTATGCGGTAGTATCAACTTTAGATCAAACAACAAGGTTTTTTGTAGATAGCTTTACTGATGCAGCTAAGTATGCTCAAAAAACTACGGCAAGTATTTATGTTTTTAATAGTGATGTATTTATTACTGGAGCAATAGGTATTGGGTTAAACACAACAGCATTATATCAAAGTGGTTTAGGATATGTGTTTACAGAAGGGGATGTTTGTGTTCTTACTAGAGATGATAATACTACTTGGGAATTGCCTGTTATTGGGCAAGACGGAAATTACGTAATTGTAAAAGCACAAGATATTGGAACGTTAGCTGGAAGAAAATTTGTCTATGAATTATACACCCCTTACAAAACAAGTGAGCAAGATCCTTTTTATGAAATTGGCAGGATATACCCAATATTAAATCCAAGAACAAATTTAAGGCAGTATTCAATATTAAGCGATAATATACTAGGCGATACCTATGCATTAACTAGAAATTACGCATCTTATACTTATTTTGCATCAGCAATGTCGCCTAACGATAGTTTTTATAAAAGGTGGGACACAGATAACGGGAAAGCGAATTTTGTAACAAAGCTAGGGCAAGTAAAAAATATTAATAGTATTTCATGGAGCGATACGTTTATTCCAAATACAGCTATAAATGGTCTAAGTACCTATAGGGTATCAAATAGAAAGCCTGTATCGGAAGATTGCGGCGGAATTACAAAATTAATACTTACATCAAAGGTAGAGCAAGAAGGTAGGGTAATGTTATCTATATGTACTGTAGAAACTAATTCTATGTACCTAAATGAAAGTCAAATTACAGATAGCACAGGTAAAACGCAGTTTTTTACACAAGCTAATGTAATTGGGACAATAAATAATTTAAAAGGAAATTTTGGCTGTATTGACCCTACATCTGTAGTGCAATACAGAGGTAATGTTTGGTTTTTTGATGCTAATAATGGTAGGTGGGTACAGTATTCCCAAAATGGGCTAGATGTTATTTCAGATAATGGGATGGCTAGGGTTTGGAAATTGTGGGCGTACAAATATCAAAGTTTATTAAAAACAGATATTGAATTGCTTGGCGATAGACCTTATATTTTTACAGCTGTAGATGGAGCGCACAATGAATTATTAATTAGTATTCCAAAGTTATCTACGATACCACCAAAAGATTATTTGCCAGACTACCCTACTACGGTTTATCCATTTGATATTTTAGATTTTTTAGGGAAAACAATAGTATATAAATTAGGTAATGCACAAGCACCACAAAGTTGGAAAGGTGCATTTACGTTTACTGTAGAAGGTTTTGCTACACTACAAAATAAACTATATTCATTTAATAATGGAAATATGTTTGAACATAACCAAACAGGCAATCCTAATGAATTTTTTGGAGTAAAATTCACTTCAAAAATAATGTTTGTTTCAAATATTGCTCCCCAACAACCAAAGGTTTATCAAAATATTTTAATAGAAAGTAATATTGTACCAAAATTTGTTTATTTTTATAATAAATATCCATTTTTACAAACTTCTGATTTGGAAAGTATTAGTTTTGAAGATTACGAAGGTATATTTTATGCAAATATTTTACGAAATAAAATTGTACCAACTAACACAGGGTTTACTACAGATGGGTTGTTAACTTTTGAAAAAATGAGAAATACAAATATGCTTGTAATGGTTGAATTTGAGCCTTTAGTAGAACACTTACAATTAAAATTTATAACAATAGGTATTATAGCATCAAAAGGACACAGATTAAGCAATGGGTAATTTAGAAAAACGATATAGTAGTATTATTTCAAAAGAAGAAAATGATTTAGTTGATGCTGTAGAATTAGAATTAATTAGGATGGTTGAAAGTGGGGAATTTAAAACAGCAGAATTTCCATTAAGGCATATATTTACAGAAGGGCTATATGCTAGGGAAATTACAATGTATGCAGAAAGTAGGTTAACTTCTAAAATACATTTAACAGACCATCAATTTATAGTTTCAAAGGGTAGGGTTTTAGTTTATAATGGAGGAGAAGAAATAGAAATAGTAGCACCTTATCACGGAATAACTAAAGCAGGTACACGAAGGGTTTTATATGTTTTAGAAGATACAATATGGACTACGTTTCATGCAAATCCAAATAACGAAACGGTAGAACAGATAGAAAATAGAATTTTAGAAAAATATCAAAACAAACTTTTAAATAAATAATTATGTCATTTTTAGCAGTTGGTATAGGCGGAGCAGTTGGCATAGCAGGTTTAGTTGGAAAAGCTGTATCTAGAAGTAAAGCAAACAAGCGGATGGATGCTTTGCTAAAAGAAAATCCTTTATACAAAAAAAATCCACTTGTAGAACAACAATTAGGTTTAGCAAGAACATTACTTAACGCTCGTGCGCCAGGTGCGGCAGCAGCAGAACAAAATATTGCAACCACACAAGGCAATATGGTATCTAATGCACAGAGAGGTGCAACAGACAGTAGTCAATTATTAGCTACAGGTGGTGCAATACAAGGGCAAACAAATGATGCTTATGCTCAACTAGGGCAGCAAGAAACAGCAGATTACCAAAGAAGATACGGAAACCAAGTAAACGCTGAAAACGCTAATATAGCAGAAGATGATAAAGTATTTCAAGATGGCGTAAGAAGGTATAGTGATAAGGTTGGAGTAGAAGGGGCAAAAGCCGCTAATCGTGCAGCTACATGGGGAGATATATCAAAGATGGGTTTTAGTGTAGCTAATTTTGCTTCGCAAGGAGGGTTTGGTAAAGGAAAGGAAGGCAGTAAAGATTTTTATGGAAATATGCCAACTTCTCAAACAAAAAAAGAAATGTATAATGGAGTTCTTACACCAGTAGATGAAATTCCACCTTGGGCAAAATAAATATTTTAATTAATGGCAACATTTGATGTACATAATTTCATAACACCCGAAAGTGATATGAGTGGTTTAGATAAGTTAGGGGATGACTTAGCTAAGCGTAGGCGTGAGGAAGCAGCAGCAAAAAAAGAAGCGGCTAAGGCTAAGACTATTGCTACAAAATATCTACAAAATAGTAGTGACCAAATAAATACAGGCAATCCATTGGATTTAGTGCATAATGCAGTTGATAATGAAATACAAAGGCAAGGGGTTGAATTAGCAGATAAAGGATTAGATTATAATGATATAGTAATGTCATTACAGCCATTAGCAGAAAAGAGGTCTATTCTAAAAACAAATGCAAAAAATTATCAAGCATTTCAAAAATTCCATGCTGATAAATTGCCATTAGGTTATGACAAAGAAAAATACATAAGAGCAATGAATGCGCAAGCTTTTCCCGTAGATGAAAGTACTGGAGTTGCAGATGTTACTAAGTTTGACCCTAATAAAGATTATGATTATTTGACTAAAGTTAGCGGAGCAGATATTTATGATGGCAAAGATTTAGAAAAATATTTAAAAGATGCAAAAAAAGAAGATGTAGATGGTACTGACTATAAAATGAACCAAGACGGTGGATATAATAGTTGGAAATTAAAAATATCAAAGCCTACATTTTATCAACAAGAAACTGGTAAGAATGGAGAACATTTAGGATTTGTACCTAAATATGAATTGGTAGATGATGAAGGGCAGAAATTATTGCATGATTTTAAAGGGGATGGAACAAAAGATAAGATTAGGATTTTACCAATAAGTAATTATAACCAATTGCCAGAAGTAACAAAGCAAAAAATAAGAAATGAAGTAAAGCAGGATATTGCAGATTTAAAAATGGATGTTGATATTGATAGCCCACAAGCAAAAATATTAATGCAAGGAATAGCTTACAATAAATTAAAAGATAATGCAAATGTAGCTACAAGTTATAGTTATGGAGAAAAAAATAAATCTAATCCTAGATATAATTTTGCAGATAAACAAGCTATTTCATTTTCGTATAAAAAGAAATTTTGGGATTATCAAATTAGAAATCCAAAAGCAACAAATACTTATGTATTTAATCCACAGCAAGACGGAAACTTGCTTGATAAATTTAATGGTGTAAAAGACCCTATTCAAGATATATACATAGAGAATGGTGTAGCAAAAGACGGCAAGGGTAATTTAAAAACAGGCGAATATAATTTTCCTACTACAGAAACACCTGATATGGTTAGGAGTACAATTGCTGCAAACAGTAAAGATTATAATTTTGGCGACAGTTCTAAAGTTTATTACTTGAATGGTGTGGCGCAAGCGTTTCAGTCTAAAAAAGGTACAAAAGTAGATAGGGAAGACATGAAAAACTATCAAAGTGGGCAAAAGGGAAAACTAACTACTACTAAAACAAGAGATGAAGTAAAGTTTAATGTAAACAGGCAAGCACCAAAAGCAAATAACGCACCAGCATCAAAATTAACATCAAACGGACTACCTAAATTATAAAAATGATTGAACAAGTAAATAATGAATTTGATAACGAACAACAAGCGGAGCAGCAAGACCCGCCAATAAAGTATTTGTACAATAACAAAGTTTACCAACAGTCTGATATTGATTTAGCAGCTAAAGAAAATAATTTAGATGCAGAAGCGTATGTGAAAAAAGCAGGGTTTAAAGTTCTTTCTGATAATTATAGTTATAATGGTAAATCTGTAAGTGCAGAAGATGTTTTAATAGCAGCCAATGAAAACAAAATGGATTTTGATACTTATGTAACAAAAGCTAAACTTGCGCCACAAGAAGTAAAAAAAAAATATGGTTCACAAGGTTTTGGCAATGGCTTGTACCCTTTTCAATCAAATTCTCAATCGAAAGAAGAAAATAAACCACTAGCTACATCACGCTTAGATGGACTTCCCGAAGTGCCTAAGAACCTAATAGACGAAGCTATGGAAGTAGGGGGTATGCTTAATGCTACAAAAAAACAATTTACTAGCACTAGCCCAGATGGTACAACAGATGAATTGGATGTGCCTGATGAACAAAAAAGAGCGCAAGGTATGGTTAAAGCAGATGAATTTAAAAAGAATGGGGTTGACGTTGAATCTATTTACAATGAGATAAAAGATATTCCGCAAGTGTTATTTAACCAGCCTGAATATAATAAGCAGCATTTAATGCAAATGCGTGAGCAAAATATGCCATTATATTTAAGGCATTTAGCTAATACAAAAGTTCAATTAAAACTACAAGAGCATGTTAATAATGCCAATGAGGATGATGGAGTTTTACCACAAGATAAATCACAAATACAGGGAAATATAAACCTTTCTTTTCAAAATTTACTAACGGGAGAGTATAGCCAACGTAGAGAGCGAGTTAAAGAATTATCTACAGCCGTTGATAAATTTGGTAAAGATGATACTGATAAAATGCGCAATGATTTGCAAACTGATGTTGCAAAAGTTTATGGTAGCGCATGGGAAACAGGTTTATCAAACGCACAAGATGAAAACTCACAGTATTTTAACGACCACCAATTGATAGCGTATAATTTCATACAAGATACAGACTTAAATAAAGCAGCAGGGTTTGAGAGCGTAAAAGTTGACCCTATGAAAATTAGTAATGAGCAAGAAAGAAAAGGGTGGGAAAAAAAGATGTATGGTTTAGAACAAACAGGAATAAGCATTGAGCAAAATAATATTGAGGAAGAGATAAATAACATAAATACAGCTAAAGAAAAGCAAGGTGGTGAATTAACTTCCGAACAACAAATTCGTGGTGAGCAGTTGATTACTAAGTATAATGAAAATATAAAAGCGCAAAATAATTTACCATTAAAATATAAAACTGTAGAAGAAAACAAAATAGATATTGCAGTACAAGAATTATTGGGAGAAAAATACAACATGGGTGCGAGGGCAATATTTAAAGTTGGTGAAGCAACGGTTAATACTATTCGTGGGGCAGGTGATATTCTTTATGATTTAGTGGCAACAGATGAAAACTCCAACCTTAGAGAATTAGAATTGATGGGTATTGGACAAGAGGATGCAGCTATAGGGTATGTTACACAAAAGGGGCGTTCATTAAAAACAGCAAAACTTTCTATTAATGAAGATATAAAACCCGAAATAGATGCTATTGTAAATAATACATTAATGTCTAAAGAGGAAAAGAAAAAGCAACTATATTCATTATTGCGCACAAACCCAAATGCAACAGAAATGATACCCTTGCATAAAGGGGAACTTAATATCAACCCTACAACTATACTAAATGGTGTAGTAGAATTAGGTGCTGCAATTATTCCATTCATTGCTTTAGAAATGGCAACAGGTGGTATTGGTGGTGCAGGTGCAGCAGCAAGATTTGCAAGAACATTTAATGCAGCATTTGCTACAGGTTATCACCAAAACTATATTAGCGGATTAGAGCAAGGTATGAATAGAAAAGATGCTAAACTATGGGCAATGCGTACTACTGCAATACAAGGTGCTGCAATGGCAGGTGCAGGTACGTTAGGCAAAGTAAAAGAAATGTTTAATCCTAAAACTCCAATAGGCAAAGCTATAATAACTATGACTGATGCAGAATTTGCAGCAGCAAGTAAAGGAGGTAGTAAAGTATTTAATGAATTGTCAAAAACATTTAAAACCAAAGGTGTTTTTGGTAGCGTAAAAGAGGTGGCAAAAGAAATGGGTAGTCAAGGGTTAAACGGGTTAAAAACGGGTGTAGAATTTGAAGGAATGATGGGTGCAGCACAAATAGGTAATGCAGCATTAGATAACCAAAAAATTAACCCAGAGGAATTTGCAAAAGAAAGACTTGTTGGTGTATTAAATTTTGGCGCATTTGCAGCATTAACAGGTGGCGCACGTAAGGCATTTGATATAAGCATGGGTAATGTTACCGACATACAAAAGGGTGCATTATTAAAGGCTACAGAAGATATGGAAGGGTATATAAAATCTGCACAAGATATGGTAAGTGGTGGTTTGCTTTCTCCAAAACAATTTACAGAAATATTAGAGAACATAAAACTAGCAGGTCAGGTAAGTAAAACCATATCCAAGGTGGGTAATAATGGAAAACCATTAAGCGAAAGAGCCAAGGCAGATTTATTGTTTTTGGAAACTCAAAAGGCAGTTAAAGAAAAAGCATTAAAAGAAAAAGTTCCATTGCCCGTTGAAGAAAAGACAAAAGCAGAAATTGAAGAAATAGATGCAGCTATAGAAGATGTTTATAAAGATAAACCAATACAACCAATCTTTGGAGCAGAAAATCCAAGAACAGGAGTAGAGAAGGATGGCTCATTAACTCCAGCAGAAGATGTGCCAGCAGAAACTAATTTAGCTAGTGAGGCGGATATAAAATTATTAGAGCAGCATAAAGAGAACGGGTTGATAAAAGGAATAACTACTCCCGAAATGCAATTAAAAACAATTGCAATGCAAGGACAAAATGTAATGGAAGGTGGTACAGAAAGTAAATTGCAATCTAGTGAACAAGCATACGAAACAGCAGTAAGAGCATTTGAGGGAGATAGTAAATTAGTAGATGCAGCTATAGCTATGTTTCCAAAAGAAAGTTTATTAGGCAAAGAACAAGCCCTTACCCCTGTAATAGAAGGTAAGACTACTGTATCTGCCGCAGTTATTGAAATTGGTGGAAAAATGTACGAAGGTAAAAATCATGCAGAGGCGATATTAAAAGCAAAAGCAGACGGGCAAGATATTTCACAAGTCAATAGGCAAGCGCAAGGCAAATTCAAATTGTCCGATGGTACTATTATTAACAGAGCAGAAGCGAAAAAAATATTTGGGCAAGACCGTTCTGAACTAATGATTGAGCAGGATGCAGCAGCAGACCAAGCAAATAAAGATTACCGAAAAATAACAGAAGGTACAGGTAGTGAAGTAGAGCCTATAATAGAAGGGGGAAGTTTTGATGTAGCTAAAAAAGAATACGAGAGTGTAAAAGAAAAGTATAATAAATATTTAAAAAAAGATGGTGCTTTTAGGGTAAATACTCCCGAAAATGTAAAAAAAGAAATAGATGATACCTATGAAAATATGCAAAAATTGGTAAAGGTAGAAAGAGAAAGGAAAGTTGCCGCAGATAATAGAGATACAGGATTAATTAGCGGTATGGATAGAATAAGGAATAATGAAGATGCTATGCGGTTAGTATCTATGGCTATGAAAAGAGGGTTTATAGGGGAAAGGCAATACAATGAATTTGGCAAAAACCTATTACATATTATAGGAGAAACAAACCAAGAAGTAACATTAGAAACAGCAGGTATAGTTTCTGATTTTTTAACCCGTTCAAATATAAAGATTGATGAAACTGTAGCAAGAGAATTACAAGCAGCAGAAAATTTAAAATACGAAGTTCCCGAAGAAACAAATACCCAACCGATTAGTACAGATACAGAAGCAAAACCAAAAGAAAAAGTAAACGATGCAGGACAACAAAAAGAAAACGAAATTCCTAACCCCAAAGAGACGGGAGGTGGAGCAAATGAACCTCCTAATAAAGATGGCGAAGTTGCAAGCGAAGGAGAAGAGGAAGATATGACAAAAATGGCAAATGCTGTAAATGATAAACAGATAAAAGGCAGGTTTGGTACGGATGCATTAGATACTGTTATATCATTAATGCAAGATACTAATCTACAAAATATTTGGGCAGCAGTAAAACAGCGTATTCAAAAAGGAACATTGAAAGCAAAAGATGTTAGAGATAGAATTATTATAAAAGGAGAAGGTTCTGAACAAGACCAAGCTGTTTTAATGTATGACTTAGCAGAATTAAAAGGTAAAGAATCAGAATTAACTAAGCAAATTAATTTATCTAATGATTCAGCAGAAATAAAGGAACTTCAAAACAACCTTATGGATGTGCAAAATGAAATGATGGATAACGCACTTGCAAATCGTAGTTTAGGTAGAACAGCAAGCACTATATTTAGATTGAGGCAACTATGGGTTAATAGAGAAAAAACTTTATTAGATATGCATGAAGAATACAAAGCTGCTAATGTATTAAAACAATTAACGCCAGAGCAAGAATTAAAAATAAAATCTGCTTATGATGAAATTAAATTAAGTAAACAAAAAGTAGCAGAATTAAAAATTGAATTAGATAATGCAATAAAAGAAAATGAAACATTAAAATTAGAAAATAATGCTTTAAATAAATTAACCAATTTAGCTACAGTGCAAAAAAAAGCAGACAGAAAAATAAGTAGCAATGAAGCAATATCTAAGTCTAAAGAAAGAGAAAAAAAGGTAAAAGAAGATTTAAAAAAACTAAGAGGTGGACTAAATGATATTACAAGAGTGTTGCCTAAAACTGCATTTCTTATAAGTAAATTAGCTGCTGAAAAAGTTTACCAAGGTGTAGTAAAGTTTGATAAATTAGTAAAAGATATTTTAGACGATGTAAAAGATATTTTTCCCGATTGGACTGAAAAAGATGTAGCAAAGCATATTTTAGCAAAATTTGATAAGAATGGGAATGAAGTAATACCTTCAAATTCACAAAGGTATTTAGATTCAAAAGAGTTGCTTAATAATTCTAATTCAAATTTAAAAGAAAAGATTGCAGCTTATGAAGAAGCACAAAAACATGTTGCATTAAAGCAATTTGAATGGCAAAAAAGTTTACGAATGGATACTATGAAAAATAGACCATTAAAAGAAAGAATAATTGATAGTATATTAAGATGGCAAAGATTTGCGGTATTATCTTACCCATCTACATTTGTAAAACTTGTTGCAGTAGTAGCACATCAACTTACTTTAAAGCCATTAAAATTTGGTATTCAATATGGGATAAGTAAATTGATGCCACAAGGAATAAAAGACAAGCAAGCGGTATGGGGTGAAACTAATTTATCTGCGTTAGCAAAATACTATTCCGCTTTTGTAAAGAATATGTCTTTTACAAATTTAAAAGAGCAATTTAGTGGTATAGATACAAAAGAATTACTTTATGGAAAGCCTATGATGTATGACGAATTTAATGCGTCAAAAGGTATTTTAGAAATGCCAGGCCGTAGTCATGGATATGTAAAGTCATTTATTAAAAATCCCGAGTTTTCTTTTGCACATGAACAGCAGGTCAAATTTAACTTGCAAAAAATGTTTGAAATACAAAATAAACTTGACAATGCAAAAACACAAGCAGAAAAAGACAATTTAAAATTAGATTATGATAGATACGATGTAACTAACGAAGATGTAATGGAAAGAATTAATAAAATTTCATTAGAGCATGGGAAATGGAGTATTTTAATGAATGATAATAAATTTGTAGATAAATTTCAATCATGGACTAGGAGTAATGGTGCTGTAGGAGCATTAATAAAATCAGAATTGCCTATAGTTAAAATACCGTTTAATTATATTGGCAGAGCGTTTGCTACAAAGTATGGCTTAATAAAAGCTATTACAGGATCTAAGTGGTATGGGGGACAATTGCCAAGTGTATTTTCAATAATAAAAAATGGAACAAAAAGTCTAAGTGAATCGCAAGCCGAACTATTAGGTAAAACTTTAAATTTAGGGTCTATAGGGGCAAGTTTTTTTGTATTAGGTTATTTAGGGAAAAATCAAATAGTACATAATGATGATGGTTCTGTAGATATATTTGGGTATCATATCAGTAAAAATCTATCTCATTTGCCCGAATATGAAAGTTTATTTAGTGGAGCAAGTACAGCGCATAAGTTTTCAAAATCTACAGAAAAAAATATAATGGATTGGGTAGAATCTTTTGTAAAAAGCGACACAGAAATTGCAAAGAAAAATCCATTTGCTAATATGCTAACTTATGGGTTTTTACCAAATATAGCAACAGTATTAATGTCAAAACAAAATGACGATAAAAAACAAACAAAAATATTAGATGCTGTATCAAAAAAAATTACAGATATGAGTGTGCCAGGTTTTGTAAAGCAGACTGCACAATGGATGGATACTAACGAAAAGGGCATACATCCACTAGGAGAAATAAATAAACGTAAACCACAAGGAACAGATATGGAAAAATTTTGGCAAACGTTTGAATTAGCAATACCAAAGTTGAGAGAAAATGTACCTATTAGTAGTTTAAGTTTAATAAGTACACCATTAACAGAATTAATAAAAAGCAAAGGATTAGAGATACATATTACTACTACTAAAGAATTAAATTTAAAAGATAAAGATGGAAATGATATTCTTCCTACTGATGCAGATTATAAACTATACTTAGACAAGAAGTATAAGTTACTAAACAAAGCAATAAAAGACTTTAAAGAAGGTAGTTATTCTTTTGAAGATGGAGATTACAGTAAATGGGTAGAAGGTAAATCAGCTACAGATAAAGAATGGAAAGAATTTCTATCAATAAAGCAAGAAGAAGCTGGAGAGGTTGCTAAAAAAGAAGTATTTAATATTGAACCAAAAAAACCAAATGAAGCATTATCTAAAGATAGAGCTTTAGATAAAATAAAATAAAAAATGACAGATAATATAGACTACAAAGCAAGGTGTGAAGAGTACGAAAAAAGAATGGGAATTGGTGTTTACGACCCTGCTAAAGAAGGATATTTAGTGTTGGTAGGTGTATTAAATCAACATAACGATTACCTTAAAAATATTAATATAAAATCAATGATTACTACTGATGAAAGTGGTGCAAAATCAAAGAATGAATATGAAAGAGCAAAAGGATTGTGGGAAGGGTTATCTAAAATGATTGAAAATGTAGGTAATTTAAAAGTAGCATTAAAAATGGAAGGCGAAGAAAAGAAAAAAGTTTATTCACCAATATCTGCAAAAGAAATAGCAAACGGAAATGTTTAAAGATTTAGGACACGGACATATTGATGTTGCAGATAATGCATTTGGTTTTGTTTACCGATGCTATCTTCCAAAGGTAGGGTATGGTGTAAATTCTGTTACTTATGAAATGCAAGAAACAGATATTTTACCTGCATCTGAAAACGAATTAGAGCATATTTTTGAAAGACCTATTTTACCAAATGATTTTAAAATACGTAGAAAAAAAGAAAAAGAAATACAGCAAATAGATATTTACTATGTAGATGAATATTTAGAAGAAATTAGAAAGCGTGAATGGAAAAGAAGGATAAGAGGAGTTTGGTTTTGGAATTATAATCCTATAGAAAAAAAATCTGTATTAGAATACATAACAGGGTTACAGTATTTTTTTCTTACTTACTGGAAGTTTCAAGGTAAAGTAATGGACTTTAGAATAGCAGACAGAAACTTATTTTATTTGATTGCATACATGATGCAAGACCCTAAATGTTTAGGTCCTAACGAAATTACTAAAAGAAAAAATGGAAAAACTGCAAGATTGTTATGTTGGGCTTACGAACGTGTATCTCGTTTAAATGACCACCATGCTGGTATGCAGTCTAAGACAGATGAAGATGCGGACGATGCTTTTAGAAAAGGGGTTATTATCCCTTGGCAAAAGTTGCCTGATTTTTTTAGACCACGTTACGATTTAATGAAAGGGGAAAGCCCTGATGAATTAAGATTTTTTGCAACTTCACGTAGAGGTAGTAAAATAGAAGAAGATGATAATCTTGCAGAAGAACCATTGGAATCATTCTTTGATACAAAGGCATCTGCGGAAGCTGCCTATGATGGTCCAGAACTACATACATATTGTGCAGAAGAAGCGGGTAAAACAAAACGACCTGTTTCTATATTGGAAAGACAAAATACAGTAAGATTTTGTACAGAAATAGATTTTGAATTAAAAGGCAAGCATTTTTACACATCAACAGTAGAGCCAGAAAAAGGAGAAGAAGAAAACGAAGAGTTTCAAAAGTTAACAGCAAATAGCAATCCACTTGAAAGAGATCCTAATGGGTTTACTGGAACAGGATTATATACATATTTCTTACCGGCTCAAAAAGGTATGTATATTAACAAAGAATATGCAAAGTATGGTTATGTGGATGAAGCAATGAATTTGGAGGCATTAGCAAATAAAATAAAATCTTTAGAAGATAAAGGAGATACTCGTGGTATAAGTTCTTTTAAAAGAAAAAATCCAAGGAATTTAAAAGAAGCTTTTTCAGCAGATGGTGAGAACGCATTATATGACCCTGAATTAATAAACGAACAACTTGATAAAATAATTTGGAGAAAAGATTTAACTGAAAGGGGAAATTTAGAATGGAGGGATGGATATGAATTTGAAAGACCTGTTTTTGATAAAGAAGGAAAACACGTAAAAGATGAAACAGGAAAAGACAAATATGTTTTAAATGAAATTATATGGGAGCCAAACTTAAAAGGTAAGTTTGAAAAAATTATTGATTGGATGCCAAAAGATGCAAATAAAGTTTTTAAAAATGGCACACAATATAAACCAAACAATAACTTTGCATTTAGAGTAGGTGCTGACCCATTTAAGTATGACAAAACAAAAGATAAAAGACGTTCTAATTGTGCAGGGTTTCTTTATCAAATAAAAGACGAATTAGACCCCGATAATTATTTTAATGATACCTTTACGTTAAGATACTCATTTCGTGAAGAAAGCACAAAACTTGCAAACATGGATATTTTAAAAATGGTTTGGTGGGCTGGCTGCCAAGTTTTATTTGAAAGAAATATTAATCATTGGGAAAAAGATTTTAAAGAGTGGAATTGTGGAGCATTTTTAATGGTATTAAATGGAGAAACAGAACCTGGGATTTATACTGATGGAGCAAATACAACAGTACAAACAATATGTAATTATACAGAAGCATACATTAATGAGTTTGTAAAAAAGGTTTTCTTTCCTAATTTATTACAAAAAGAAACAGGATGGCTAGGATTTAAAGTAGAAGACACACAAAAGTTTGATGAGCCAATGGCGGCAGGGTTTACATTGATAGCGGTAAAGGGTAAGCGGTACAATAAAAATCAACACAAAAGCGTAGATATAGAAAACATAATGCCCTATAAAAAAGCAATATAACAATGGCAAAAGTAGTGTACACAGAAATGAAAGAAGGGCAGCAGTACCCTTATCCTAATCATAATATTGACCCAAAAGAAAAGGGTGCAGAATTTTGTATGCAATATGCAAAAGCAGCCTACCATGATTGGACTTTTAGTACTGGTAAAGGAATACTTTCTTCTAACAAAGGAGACTATGATTTGTATAGGGCTTATGCAATGGGTAATCAACCAATAAGTCAATACAAAACTACTCATGGTGTAGATGGTGATAATAATACACAATTGACAGTAGATTGGACAGTGCGCAACATTATATCTACATACAGAGACAAGGTTATTGCAAAAGTAATGGGGCAAGATTATGGCGTAGTATGTACGCCTTTAGATATGCAAGCTAAAACAGCAGCAGATAGTTATTACAATAAAGTAAAAGCTAAACTAGCTATTAGGGCAGCACTTGCAGCGCAAAATCCCGAAGCACTACAAGACCCTAAATTTGCAATGAGTGCAGATGAACCTCAAGATATGGAGGAGTTAGAAATGAGAATGAGCCAAGGTGAGCAATTTAATCTTGCAAAAGATGCTGAAATTGCAATAGCAGTAGGTTTTTACGAAAATTATTATAAAGAAAAAAGAAAAACATGGGTAGAAAATGGCTTTGATTATGGAATATTAGGAGTAAAACCATATTTAGGAGAAGATAACAAAGCTAAGTTTAGAGTGCCTAATTTATCTAGGTGTGGTACATCGGTATCGAACGATGGTTATTTTAAAGATATTGTACACGCTTGGGAAGAAATAGATGTAAGTTTTGCAGACCTTGCAGTATTAACAGATGAAAATAATAACGCTTTATTTAGTGATGAAGATTTATCTGATTTTGCAGCAGCAACAAAGGGTAGTAGTTTTGGCAACCCCTCTTCACTAGGATACAATTCTGGGTTTTTAAAACCATATGATAAATTTAAAGCTAAAGTTTTAGACATTGAATTTATCACTTACAATACAACAGTATATAAAGATAGATTTGATAGCAACGGTAATCAAAGATTTTACGAAGATGATTTTAGTTCTAAAAGTCCAAATGCAAAACGTAAAAAGATAAAGTATGTTTATAAATGTAAATGGATTGTAGGTACTGATAAATGCTATGATTATGGAATGTGTTACGACCAAGTACGTAGCACCGATATAAAAAAAGCAGCAGAAACAAATCTATCTTATATATTTTATGCCTACAGTTTTGATAAAATGAGAGCTGATGGTTTTATGAAAAGATTAAAACCATTTTTAGATGATTATCAAAATACAATTATCAAAATACAAAACTTTAAAAATAGAGCTGTGCCTAGTGGGTGGTGGATAGATTTTTCTGCACTAGAATCTGTAGCAATGCAGAAAGGGGGGAAAACTATGACACCAATGCAACTACTACAAATGTTTTTTGATACAGGTGTATTAGTTGGTAGGAGTGAGGATGAAAGCGGTATGCAAAGAAATCAAAACTGGAAACCAGTAATACCAATTGAAAACTCTGTAGCAAATGAATTAGCTATGTTTGCAAATGATTTAATGAATACTAGAATGGCAATAGAAGCTATAACAGGGCATAATGATGTAACTATGGGGCAAGCATCAAGCAAAACTTTAGTGCCAGGCTATGAAACAGCACAACAGAGTACACAAGACAGTTTGCATCCATTGATATTTGCAGATGAACAAATAACTTTACGATTAGCAGAAGCAGTATTAGCAAGAATGAAGCAAGGAGTAAAAAAGGGAGATATTTATGGTTATGCGCCTTCCATAAATACTAATACTTTAAAGTATATGCAAATTGATTCTGCAATATCTGAAAGGGAACATGGTATAGAACTAGAAAAAAGAAGTACGCAAGGAGAGAAAGCACAGCTTATGGAAATGATGGCGGCTGATATACAAAACGGGTATTTAGATTCAGCAGATGCTATTACTTTAATAAATACAAAAAATGTAAAGCAAGCACAGCAAATGTGGGCTTTTAAAGTAGCTAGGACTAAGAAGAATATGCAAGAGCAAGAATTAAGAAAATTACAAACAACAAATGAAGGTAATGCACAGTTAGCACAAACAGCACAGCAAACAACATTTCAAACTATGCAAATGCAGCAAGATTTTGAATTGAAAAAAGAGGCTATGAGAATACAAGGAGAACTTCAAAAAGAAGCTATGAGAATAGCAAGTCAAGAAAGAATAGTGCAAATACAAACAGGTGGTAAAATCCATGCTAATTCAGAAACAGCACAAGCAAAAATATTATCAACTGAAATACAGGGTAATCATGCACAACACAAACAAATTATAGCAAACGAAAAACCATCATCATCTAATAACAATTAAAAACAAATACAATGGCGAAAGCAACATCAAAGACTACTGATAAAGAAGCACCACAAGTTGATGCTCCAGTAGAAACACCAACACCCGAAGCACCACAAGTTGATGCTCCAGTAGAAAATGATAATTCTGCTGAAATTGAATTAGGGGAAATTACACAATTGGATATTACCTCTAATCATGATTTGGATATTAAAAAAGAATTTTTAACTCCACAGGACGAAGCGTTTTCAAAAGAAATTGAAGATTATGTTGCTGATAAAAAAGCAGGAAGTGGTGGTGTATCTGTATGCATCAATGAATTCTTAATTGCATTGTTTCCAAGTAAGGAATTGGCATTGCTGCAAACTTCTAGTAAACAATTAAAAGGCTTGTTAGCTGTATTGGTTGCAGAAGGTAAATTTGCAATAACAGGTAATAAACATTTAGAATTAGGTAAGCCTTTTCATTATGAACAAAAGGTGCAACGATTGGCAGGCAACTATGATTTAGAAAGCGTAGTTTTAATGGCAGAGTAATTAACTAAAAAGCTGAATTAAAAAATAATTCAGCTTTTTTTATAAAAATATTTGGCGTTTTAAAATATTTCATATCTTTACTTTACAATAAGAACAATAAAAATCAAACAATATGAATTTTTTAAGAAAATTTTATAATGAAGGTGCAGAGCAAGGTGGTGGAGAAATAGAAAAAGTGGTAGAGTTATCTACAGAAAACAACGCTACTGAAACAGCAGTAGAAACAGAACAACCTTCAATAGCTGCTATGTTAGCAAAGGAAGGTACTAGAACAGATTTGTCGGCTGCAAAGCCTTTAGATAATGTAGAAGCAGTAAAAAAAGAGGAAGCTAAAAGTACAGAAGTTGCGAAAACAGAAGTTGCTCAAGCTGAAACAGAAGTTGCCACATCTACAGAAACAACCCAAGAGAAAACAGCAGAAACAGCAGCCACAACTCAAACAGAGAAAGCAGCAGTAGAAACTACAGTAAAATGGGAGGATTTAGTAAACCAACAACCCAAAGAAAAAGTATTAAAAACGCTTGGGTTCAATGAGCAAACAGCCGAATTTGTAAAAGATGTTTCTGAATTAGATCCTAAAGTATGGGGATTAATAAACGCTTACAAAGAAGGTAAATCAGTAGAGTATCTAAAAGAAGTTTCTAAGGATTACGCAACAATGAGTAGCGAGGATATTATGCGAAGTAATATTGAACGTGAAAATACAGATGCTAGTGCAGAAGAAATTGATGCATTGTTTGAGAGAGATGTACTTGAAAAGTACAACTTAGATTCAACTGATGAATATGAACTCGAAAAAGGTAACAAACTATTAAATGCGGATGCTAAAAGATTTAGAAGTAAATTTAAAGCAGAGCATGATGAAAAATATACCCTACCTGCGTTTGTACCAAAAGAAAAAGAAGATGTAAATAAAGAGGTTGAGGCTGAAAAAGCAGAAACCGATAAGTTTGTAAAAGAAGCAACTGAAAGCCACAATAATAACCCTATAATAAAAAGCATTTTAGAAAAAAATGCAATTACTGTAGGGCAAGGAGCAGAAGCATTTACTTTCACTATAGATGGAAAAGAAATTGCAGATATATCTTTAAATGGCGCAGAAAGTTTACTTGATGATGTGAGTTATGGAGAAAATGGCGAAATAGCAAGCTACAAGCCAAAATCTGAACATAGAGCATTAGTAGCTACAGTAGCAAAACATGGTATGAACTTCTTAAATGCTTTTGCATTACATCATCAAACAATAGGTACAAAAAAAGCCATTGGACAAATAGAAAATGCTAAAGTAGCCGAAAATACAGGGCAAGCATCTTCACAAGCAACAGACGATAGTAATTTATCACCTGCACAAGCATTAGCAAGAAAAGGTAGTCGTTCTGATAGATAATACTTTTTAATAGGGTTGTAAGAAATAATATTAATTAATCTTACAATTTTTATAAAATGGCAGTTACATCAGGTATATTAAATACCAATTTTATTACAGCAACAGAATTTCTTGCACAAAGAGAAATTGATAAAGACGTTTATGACGTAGCCCGTGACGGCAGTCTAGGAGACTTGATGCGTTTGATGGATAGGCGTGTACCAATTAAAACAGGGCAATCAAATTTTCACAGCTTTACAAACCAAAGTGTTTTTGCACTATCTACAGTTTCAGCAGTAGGTACAGCAACAGGTTCTACGATTGTATTTACCATAAATACAAACGTAGGAAATCCACGTCAAGGTGATATTTGGGAATCAAATAATGTAGCAAACCTCAATAGGCAAGGTTATGTTTATTCAGCAGTTCCTTCAGGTAACACATTGGTATTAACAGTAAAAAGCGTACAAGGCGCAGCAGTTCCATTGGCAGTTGCAATCGGAGATACCGTTTCATTTAATACAAACGCAGCAAGCGAAAAAAGTAAAAAAAGAACAAATCAAAAATTTGATTTAAATAAATCGTTTAATAAACTACAAAAGTTTAGAGAATTTGACAGTGTAACAGATGTTGCTTCTGTGCAAGGTATTGAGGTAGAATTTAATGGGCAAAAGTATATGTGTCCTTATCAACATATACAAAAGAAAAAGAAAATGGAAGGTGCGCTAACGTACTCAATGTTTGCAGGTCAAATGTCTAGTACATCATTTAGCGATGCTGCTCCTTTCTTAACAGACCCTAATAGTGATAATTATGCAGTACAAACAAGTGGAGGTATTGACTGGTACGTTACTACTTACGGTATTGTAGATAGCGCAGCAATATTGGGTACATTTGGGTTTTTGGAATTAGAAGAAATTTGCGAAAATCTAACTTCCGTAAAAGCACCTACTAATTACATGGTAATATCTACAGATAGGGCTAAGAGGGTGCTTGATAATTTCTTTAAAAATACTTCATCTTCTGGCGTTAATTCAGTAAGAATGATGGTTAATGGAAAGGAGTTAGACTTTAATGTAGATAAAGTTACTTATGGTAAATATACATTTGAGTTTATTAATATACCTGCATTAGATAATCCTCAAATGTTTGGCAGCAACATTAGAAAAGATATTGCAGGTTCTCTTTACTTTATTCCAAAAGATGATATTGAAATAGTAGGAGATGGTAATGGTCGTGCAGACAGATTGCGTATTCGCTATCAAAAAACTCCATTTACAGGAAGCTCTGCTAGCCAATTCTCTGATGGTGTAACGCATGAGTGGAGAGATGGTGCTTTAGCTAATCCCCCAATAGGTGATGAAATGGCTTTTAATACCCATTGGTTTACAGAACAAGCTATAGAGATGCTAGGTGCAGCGCACAGCATGAAGTATACAATCATATAATTTTAAAAGTACAGTATTGGCTACCAATAGCCAATACTGTTACTATAACCAATAAAAATAAAAATCATGTTAAAAGTATTAGGAGAAATAAATAATTTATCTCCAAAAACAGTAAAAGAAATTGAAGATAAAATAAAAGGGTTTGGTGATAGTGTTACATATAGGTTTAATATATCTAACCCTGATTTAGATCCTGAAGCAAAAGAAGGAGCAGTTAGGTTTAATCAAGTGCATAATCTTAGCCCAAGAAGTTTTAGAATATTAGATAAAAACAAAAATGAAGGAAGCATATTTGTAACTATCCAACTAATTGAAGAAACACTTATAAATAACCTTGGCACAGAGTATGTAAGTAAATTTGGTAAAATAAAGATACTAGAACATCAAAAAGGTATAGTTGATTATGACCTTACAAAAAAAGAGAATTTAGAAAAAGTTTTTTATATTGAGTGTCACCCTAAGTTAAGTGAAGGTATTTTTTGTGATAAAGAAAAAGTGTCTATAATATTTAGAGTAAATAAGGCAGCAGATGCAGTTAGTAAAATTGCAAATAGAGAAGTTAGGAGAAAAGCTGAAACTCTTGCAAGTAACATGACTGATAGTCAAGTTGTAGATTTTGCACAAGCTATGGGTTGGGAAAGCAAGATTGATATTAAAATATTAAGAGATAAAGTGGAAAATGAAGCTGAAATAAATTCTGTTACATTTAATGATTTGGTAGAGGGCGAAAACATTAAATTTAGAAGTTTAGTTTTTAAGGCGAAAGACAAATCTATTATCAAATTTGACCAATCAAGTTTTGGATTTTATTGGGTCGGCAATGAGCAACCGATTACAATACTTAGTCCAGATGGTGAAGAAAGTGCTGATAATAAATTTGCAACATGGTTGATGGTTAGTGATGCTGAACAAAGTATATTTAAAAAGATAAAATCATTGGTAGAAACTAGGTAACTACCTAACGTTGATTTTTATTGGAGATTGGGGTAAAACCCATGACGGATGCTGGCTACTTTGGTAGTGCAACCTTTTTTTTTTAAAACAATAAATTAATAAAATGCCAATTATACCAAATTTTAAAATTACGCAAACATTGGGAGTTCCCGATTCTATTAATTTTGAAGATATAAGTACTGGCACAGATGTATTAGTGACTGCCCGAAGAGTGTATTTAACTACAGCTTCGGGTAGTTTTTTAGTGGAGCAAGGGACTATTACAAATTATGAACTATGGAATTTAATTGATGCCAATAAAACACTAAAAGTATTAGGCAAGGACTATGCTTTAAGGGTAACAATAGATTTAGTAGATAATGCAGGAGTAGTTAGGTATACTAAAACATACCCCTTGTTATTTTCATTTTTTAATGAAGAATTTGACTTGCAACTAGGGCAAGCTATAGCAGGTAATCCAATGCTCATAAGTGACAATAATTATTTATCAAACAAAGTTAAATTTAGAAATTTTATTGATGCAGCTAGTAACGCTATGGTTTATTTGAATGAAATAAACACTTCACAATTATTAATTGATGAAGCTACTAAAATGAGAAAATCATCGACGTATCTTTTTAACATAAATATTTAATGCAATACACTACGCAACAAAAAATAGATATTGCTAATATTAGCCACTTTTTATGCTTAAAAAAAATAGCACAAAGTGGTTTGTATGGTAGTGGAATAGATTTATTGTTGCCTGAAAAAATATTTACAATAAAAAGAAATTTAGAGTTTTTATATAAAAATAGTCCAACAGATTTAAGTATTATAAAACTTGGAGAATGTTTATTGTCTTTGTGTAGCCCCTATGTATTATCTGCATTTAATATTTTAAATAGCGGTAGCGGAGGTGGTGTATCAATTACACCTACAGCACCAGTAGGATATGAGTATTTTTCAGAAGTGTTTGTGGTTACTGCAACAAACGAAAATAATAACACAGGCACAGATGCCCCTTATGATGGTGCTACAGTATGGAGCAATCCTTATTTTATAGGGGCGAAACAACTTAGTTATTTGATAATAGACAATACAATAGAAACAGAAGGTAATGGATTTGTTTTTGATGATGCATTGGGAACTATTACAAGCGGCGCACAAAGATTTACAGGGAGTGTTATTTCAATTTCATTTATGAAAAAAATATAAAAGGTTGTATGAAAAAAATATTGTTATTAATATGTTTATTGAGTATTTCATTTATTAGTTTTAGTCAATTTCCTACTACATCTGCGCCTGTAGGTAACGCTAGTACAATACAAAATGATATAGGGGCAAGAAAGATTAAAAAAGGGGCAGTAGTAGGTCTATACGCAGATACCTTAGCCGCTAATGCAGATACTTATGTAAAAGGGGTTCATGGAATAATGATTACTACTAATAATGGCAGTATTTTTTTGCGTGACACAGTATTAAAAAGATGGATTAAAAAAAGTGTTGATTATGTTGGGTCTTATATGTTGCCAATTGCTACATGGAGTGGCACTGGTATAACGTTTGATATTACAGCAGGCAGTTATTATATTGGACAAAACTTTTACACTATAACAAATACACAGCGTACACTTTCTACGGCACACCCAACATTAAACAGGATTGATGTAATTTATGTAGATAATAATAATACTGTAGGAGTATTGACGGGAATACCTTCCACTACACCAAGCAAGCCACAAATAAACCCCGCTACACAAATAGAACTAACGTTTGTAAAAGTAGATGCGGGAATGACAACGCCCATAGGAATAAATAACCTTACAATTTACAATGAAAATACTGAATGGGCTACTAGCACATCAGACGTGGGTATAGTAAACTTTAACTACGCAGCAAATCCATTTGTTGGTAGGAAAAGCACAAGGGTATTAAGAACTGTTTCTGGTTCTGTAGACGTTGATTGCTTGTACACAAATGGCTCTTTAGTAAATTTATCAAACTATGACTACTTAAAGTTTTACATTAGATTAAATGCAGTTTATGCAAATGATGCAGCAGTATTTTTTTTTATTAGCAATGGTATTACCAATTCAAATCCTTTAAGTTTATTGCAATTCGGATTAAATACTACACTATTAAACCAATACCAATTAATAGTTGTACCTGTATCTGCTTTTCAATTTAATGCACCAGTAGTGAGCATAAACAGTCTAAATTTTAATTTAGTATCTGGATTGATAGATTTTCAAATTGATAAAGTAGAGTTACAAGGTGGAAACAATGTGCCACCAAACGGAGGAGTTCTATCATTTAATACAAGGGTAGGACATGTGGTAAGTGAGAAAGCAGATTATGCACCATACTTTATAGATAGCAGCTACAAAAGTAATGATACAGTATATAATGTAAAAAATGGAGTTGAAATATTTTCACATACAATACCTACAAGCGGAGGCACAACAAATCCTACTTTAGGGACTTTGCCAAAAAAGGGCACTGGGAATACTTTTGATGATAGCCAAGTATCGGAGAGTGGAGGTAATGTAGGAGTAGGTACTCTCACGCCCATATATAAACTAGATGTGAATGGTACTGTTAATGCTACAGGATTACGTATGCCTACAGGGGCTGGAGTAGGTAAAATACCTGTTAGTGATGCTAATGGTGTATTGACTTTAAAAACACCACAATCTGTAAATGATTCTATAAATAAATATGCATGGGTTAAAAATGGTAATGCAGGTACTACAGCAAGTAGTTTTATTGGAACAACCGATAACAAAGATTTAGTTTTTAAAGTAGGTGGCGTAGAGAGTGGTAGGATAAATATTTTAAATGGCAATACAAGTTTTGGTATAAGCTCTCTACCTAAAAATACAAATGGAGTAAATGTTGCTGTAGGAATAGATGCTATGTATTCAAATAAAACAGGTAGTAATAACGTAGCTATTGGAAACGGTGCATTATTTTCAGATAGTAGTGGTTTGGATAATACTGCTGTGGGTGCTCACTCTTTAGAAATGGGTAAAGAAATATATGCTAATACTGCTATAGGAAATGGAGCTTTATTAAGAAATGAAGGGAGTGGTAATTTAGGTATTGGATATAGAGCTGGAAGTTATTCTAATTTTAACAATTTAAAAATATTTATAAATTCAACTGGCGACCATCTTTCTTACGCAGATGATACAACCCATTCTATTATATTTGGAAATCAATATAGTGTATCTAATACATATTCGCAACGCTTAAAGATAAATGGACAATTACAAATTAACAATGGTACACAAGGAGCAGGGAAAGTATTAACAAGTGATGCAAATGGGATAAGCAGTTGGCAGATACAAAGCGCAGGGGCAATATATACAGGAAGCAACGGTATAAAAGTAAATGGAACAAATATTACTTGGGATAGTACGGCAATTTACACAAAAATACAAGCCGACAGTACAGTATTAGCAACAGCAACTAATTCGAGAGTAAAATATAGCGACACAGCCACAATGCTTGCGCCATATGGCAACACATGGAAGCTAGGCGGCAACACTGGGCTTACATCCGCAAATAATAAAATAGGTACTACAGATAATACAGATTTTGTTTTTATACGAGAAGGAGCAGAGGCTGGCAGATTAGGTGTTGATAACACAAGTTTTGGCAACCAAGCAGGTAGTATTGGTGTGCAAAACACAAACATTGGCGCTTTTGCTGGTCTTGTAAATAGTACAGGCACAAATAATACAAACGTTGGTTATATGTCAAATAAAAATACCGATGGAGGAAGCTATACAACAGCGATAGGAAGTGCAACAATTACACCATTTGATAACTCCACAGCAATAGGGTACGGGGCAGAAAGCGGTGCAGCAAATACATTGATATTAGGTGCTACAAATGGAAGTGGATTTAATTCAGATGGTGTACCAGTAAACGTAGGAATAGGAACTACCACTCCTACTGAAAAACTAGAGGTAATAGGCAATGCGAAAGTAGTAGGTGATATTATTTCAGAGGGTAGAGTAACTACAAAAGATATTACAATTACCACTGGCGCAGCGCAAGATTATGTATTAACTAGTGATGCGGTAGGTGTAGCAACATGGATGCCATTACCAGCTACAATAGCATCAACAAATTTTGTATATAACGAGGAATTTACAGGTTCAACAACACTAGCAATAATTTTAGCTAATACAGCTATTTCAGCAAAATATAATGTATTTAAAAATGGCATTTTATTGCCATCAAATCAATACACAGTAAGCGGTACAACTTTAACCCTTGTATCTAGGGTAGCAGCCGATGAAATTTCAGTAACTTATCAAAAATAAATATGAAAAAAATAATTTCGATTTTAGCAGTAATAATAATTTCGCTAAATGTAGCAGGTCAGGATAGGAATTTCTTATCACAGCATGGAATAATAGTGCCTATGAAGGTGTATGATAGTACAGCAGTAAAGGCATTGATAGATACTAAGCTGTCAATTACTACGGCAGCAAGCACGTATGCTACTATAGGTAGCGGTATGGTTTATCCAAGCGCAGGAATAGCACTATCAACAGGCACTTCGTGGGGCAGTTCAATAGCCAACAATTCTACGAACTGGAATACAGTTATAAATAGAGTGCTTTACACCGATACGGCGGCGATGCTATTACCTTACCTTACAGGCGTAACCGCAACCAACAACACAGGGCAAACTTGGACAATTTCGGGAGGCAAATCAAAGAATTTAAGCCTAGCACTTACCAATGCAGCAGTTGGGCTTGCAAATGTAGATAATACAAGCGATGCGAATAAGCCTGTAAGTACGGCAACTCAAACGGCTTTAAACTTAAAAGAAAATACAATTGCAGCAGGTACAACAGCGCAATATTGGAGAGGCGATAAAACATGGCAAACATTACCAATAGCAGCACCAACAAATATAACCTACAACCCCTCACCTACCACTGGAGCAATAGTATCTTCAACAGGAACAGGCGCAACAATAGCTCTTGCAGATGCCACAAATAGCGGTTTATTTTCGGCAGCAGAAAAAACAAAATTAGCAGGAATAGCCACAGGGGCAACGGCGAATGTAGGTACAGTTACAAACGTAGCTGCTTTGACTTTAGGAACTACGGGAACTGATTTAAGCAGTACAATTGCAACGGGTGGAACTACGCCCGTAATTACATTACAAGTACCAACAGCATCGGCAGCAAATCGTGGTGCTTTGAGTAGTACAGATTGGAGTACATTTAATAGTAAATTAGCAACGAATGGTAGTGGTGCAGCCTTAACAGGAATTACAGCAGCACAAGTTGGAGCAGTAGCAACCAACACAGCTATTACAGGGGCAACCTTCCCAAAGATTACTTATGATGCTAAAGGCCTTGTATTGAGTGGTACAGTCTTAGCAAGTGGTGACATTCCAAATAACGCAGCAAATACAAGTGGCACAGCAGCGAATATTACAGCTCCAACGAATAACACTATAACAACATTATCGGCTTTATCATTACCATTATCTCAAACTACAGGCGTTTTACCAACAGCAAACGGAGGCGTTTTAGCAGGCGGTACAGCGTTACAAGTGTACAGAAAAGATGTAGCAAATACTGGTTACGAATGGGCAACTGTTTCAGTAGGTGGCGGTGAAACAAACACAGCTTCAAATGTTGGTACAGTTGGAACTGGATTATTCAAACAAAAAACGGCTTTTGACTTAGAATTTTACAAAATCAACCCATTAAACAATAAGGTATCTATTGCTTTAAATGGTACAGATAGGGTTGATATTGGAGTGAACGAGGATAATTTCACAGGCATACCACAAGCAGCAGTAACAAATTTACCTACAGATTTAGCAAATAAAATGGACTTAACAACGCCGCAAGTTAAGAACGTAGGCGCAACGGTTAATACAACACCAATACTAATAACAGGTGCTATAAATGATTTTTTTCAATTAGATATTAAAAATACTTCTACAGGAACAGGTGCACAAAGCGGATATAGTGCAACAGCAGATAATGGAACAGCGACTACTAATTTTATGTGGAGTGGGAAAAATAACTCGGCTTTCAATAACCCACAAATATACAATGTAGGTGGTGCAGGCGATGGAACACTATTAAATAATGGTGGAAACTTGTGGCTGCATAACACAGGGACTACTGGAAAAATTGCATTCTCCACAGGAAATGTAAGTACACCGTTCTACACGGAAAGAATGGCTATAAATGGAAATGGTAGTATTGCTTTTGGTGGTGCAGTTGGTACAGCAGGGCAGATACTACAATCAAATGGAGCAGCAGCCCCAACATGGCAAACAGTATATCCAACTAAGACAACAATAGCCGCTAGTGCTGCTATAAATACTACAGCGACTTACATTGCACCTACAACATTTACCATTCCTGCAAATGCTCTAGCAGTAGGAGATGCTTTCAGAATTACAATTTACGGAACAAATACAAGCACTGTTGCAGGTGCTAATACATTTACACCAAGGCTTGGCGCAGCAGGTACAACAGCGGATTTAGCACTAACAACATTTGTGAGTACAAGTGCTGCAAGTGGTACGAATATTCCGTTTGTTTTGGTTATAAATGTTGTGGTAAGGGCTATTGGAGCAAGTGGTAGTGTGTACACTTACGGTGTACTTGATAATAATGGCGTAACAGGTATAAGTGCAATTACGAATGTGGTTAATACATGGTCGGCGATTACAGTAAATACTACAGGAGCATTAATACTCGGCTGCTCTTTAGCTACTGCGGCTACAACCACTACAACCACTATTCAGAATGTTATCGTTCAGAAAATATAATTTTTTTTGTAGGTTAAATACTACATAATTATTAAATGTTTATTTATTATTTTTACAAACATAAAACAAACAACATGAAAACTTTCTTTTCAAAATTTTTAACAACAAATAAAAGGGATTGGATAAAAGGCCTATGGACGGCTGTATCTGGCGCAGTTATAGGCGCAGTTTTACCAACTATTCAAAATTGGGTAACAAGTGATAACTGGAATTTAATGTTTGATTGGCATGTAGTAGTTAAATTAGCTGTAGGCGCAGGGCTTGGTTATATTCTTAGAAAATTTGTTAGCAATAGCGATGACAAATTTTTAAAAAGCGAAGCTAGTGCAACAAGTAATTTAACAGATATTGGTGGTGGGCCAGTGGGTACACCACGTTAAAATAAATATATAATGAACTTTAAACCAGCAACAAAAATATTCATTACGTATTTTCCTATAATTCTATTATTCTTACAAATTGTAATGAATAATTTAGCGTTGATAAATCACGATGCTTATTTAAGTATTGGATTTTATTTAGGAGCTTTTTTAGGCACAAATATTCTTTATGCTGCTTTTTCAGTAGGTTATACTTTTTACTTTAATTTCTGTTCTGTAAGTCGTGCTGCGGCTATTGCTCAATTACTTTTTGGAGTATTTTATTTGATTATAAAAGAAGATAATTTGTACAATATTTTATTTCAATTAATCGTTGGTACAATAGCACTTTTATTTTGTTTACGAGTATTTATGAAAAAATTCCCAAAGTGTAATATTTCTTTGGTGAAAAATTTTTTAAAAAAATATTTTGAAACAGGGGATTGCAGTAAGGCACTATATTCATACAAAGAAGAAATAAGAATAGAACTTATAAAAAAAGAATATGGAAGCTAAGACTACTGAACTTATAGGTGTTGCGATTACCGTACTTACATTTTGTGGGGGTATATTTACATGGGTATTTGGAAAAGTATTAAAACAAAATTCAGACTCTGTAACTCTGGCGCATGATTTATCTCAAGCAAAAAAAGAGATTGAAGAAACAAAAGTTGATGTAAAAGATATTCGGGAAGATATTATGGACTTAAAAATAAAAATAAAATGAAAAACTTTACGCAAAAGCAATGGAGAATGATAATACTTGGGGTAATTTTATTCTTAGTTGCCTGCGTAATATTATTAAAATAAATAAAATCTTTTCATAGTTTTAGTTTAAAAAAGATAAAACCTGCTGTTTCTACAGCGGGTTTTTTTATGCCAAAAAATAAATTAGGTGGCTATTATAATAGCCACTATATTTGCAAATATGAAAATGACAATTTCAAAAAAAAATATTTCAATATTAATTTCCGAAGGGAAAAAATTAAGGATAGATACAGGTTTGAGCCAAGACCGAGTTGCTTTTAAAGCAAGAATTGCTTTGAATACGGTAAAAAAAATTGAAAAGGATAATACAAATATTACAGTCGATAGTTTAATTTCCTATTTGGAAGGATGTGGGTATGATGTAAATAAGTAAATGCTAAATAGATGAAACACCTTGGGAAAATGAAACCTTTAAAATTCGTGTAGGGTCATTGCTCACACCTTCCGATGTAAAGGATCGTAAAAATAACGGCTAACGGGCAGGGCTTTGCGGTCGTTTGGGAATTTGAAAAACGTCCGTTCGGAACTGCTGCTGAATTGAAAAACAAATGTTCATATTAAAAACAAAAAGATGATTGAAAATATTTTGCTGGAGCAACAGCCCAAAAGTGATAAAATGCCGATTGATATTCCTTCCGCCCAAATGCCGCAAAACCCAATGTTATCGGATGCCATGTCAAACATGTTAATTGCTAAATTTATGGGAGTAAAAATTGTCAAAAGAAATAATGAAGATGCTGTTTATATGTTTGAAAACGCAGCGTTTCCTGAATATTTTAGGTGTACAAAATTTAATACATACCATACAGATTGGAATATGCTTATGCCTGTAATTTATAAAATAGAAAAATTAGAAAGAGAAGATAATGCAAATTTTAATAAATACCAACTTATTTTATCTTACCCTATTTATACAGAAATTAAAATTATATGGGTAGCTGTTTTAAAATTTATAGAATGGTATAATAAGCATAGTGTGTCCGAAGGTATCCGATAACGCTGCGGCTTGGCGAAGTGGTTGAGGTTTTGCACGTCTGACCCAAACAACCACTACTGCTTGGCTTTGTACTTAGTTGAAAACATAGGTGAAGCAACCATTTTGACAAACCGTTTGTTAGCCGTTCGCCTTTTTAGTAGGGTGTTTAAAAATAAATTTAAAATACTTTATGAAATAGTTTGCAGTTTCAAGATAAGGTTGTATATTTGATTTATCAAAGTAACAATAAAACTAAAAACAATGAAAATCTTATCAACTGAATACAAAACTAAAAACTATGAAGGCAGCCAAATTGTAATTGCAAGTAATGGTATAGACGATGATATTGAAATGCTAAGAAGGCAGTGTGTTTCTGTGATGAACAGAGTACAAGGAATTAAAGATGAAGGAACTTGTACAATTGGCGGCGGTATAATGATGAATTTCTTTCGTGATGGCAAAAGAAAACCAAATACTTTAAAAATCGTTGCTGACCCATTTCAAGGTAATGTAGCATCTTGGAAAGCATTAGAGCCTGTACTGGATTATTTAAACAAATACTACCCACAATTGAATTGTTTTTATCAAGAAGGTAAAATGGACTAATGAAAAAAAAGAAAGTAGAAAACAGAGGCGGTGTCAGAGTGGGTTCTGGTCAAAAGAAAAAGTACGGTGAAGAAACAACAACTATTGCCTTTCGCTGTCCACTGTCAAAAGTGCCTGAACTAAAAAATATTGTCCACCTTAAATTATTAGAGTGGTCGAATAAAGGTGACGGCTAACGTTGGGCATTGCTGCTGTATGGGATTTGAAATACAGTTGCCCGGTACAAATGCCGATTGGAAAACTAAAGATGAAAATATTTACTAAACTTAAATTGAAAAACAAATGCCGGAACAAAAGTTGAATAGCGATTTGCGGTTGATTGATACAACGTCTGCCCATATAGCAGCAATGCCTTTGTTAGGCACAGTACGGTCAATTGAAAGCAACCCATACCACAAATTTTTAGAGGCTAAGAAACATACACAAGTCAACTATGGTATAGAACCAAATTTTATTCCTGATGCAATGTTTGATTATCAAAAGCATGTTTCTGAATACGCAATAAAGAAAGGTCGGTGTGCAGTTTTTTTAGATACCGGTTTAGGTAAAACAATTATTGAATTAGTGATTGCTAAAAACTACATACAGGAAACGAATAAACCTGTATTGATAATTACACCCCTGGCAGTTGCATTTCAATTTATAAAAGAAGCTGAAAAATTTGGAATTGATGATATTTCCTACTCCAAAGATGGCAAGTATAAAACAAAGATTGTTGTTTGCAATTATGAAAGATTAGAACACTTTAACTCAATAGATTTTGATTGCGTTTTATTGGATGAAAGCAGTATTTTGAAAAACTTTGATGGAGCAATAAAGCAACAGGTTACAAACTTTTTACGAAAAGTAAAGTATCGTTTTCTTTTTACTGCAACCCCTTCGCCAAATGATTTTATTGAACTTGGCACAAGTAGCGAAGCGTTGGGATATTTAGGATATACAGATATGCTTACAAAATTTTTTAAGAATAACGGCAACTCAATTGATATTCGCCATGCAGGTTGTGAGTGGTATTTAAAAGCACATGCAGAAAAAGACTTTTGGCGGTGGATTGCTTCATGGAGTATTTCAATGCGTAAACCCTCTGACTTAGGGTATAGCGATGCGTTGCACATTTTACCCGAATTAAACGAAGTTGAAACTATTATAAGAAATGAAAATCCGTTGGCAATAAACGGGCAAAGTAGTTTGTTTGCTTTACCGGCTCAGAACTTTTTTGAAATAAAAGCAGAGGTAAGAAGTACAATTAATCAGCGTTGTGAAATGGCTATTGAGAAAGCCGCAAAGCATGATGTTAGCGTTTATTGGGTGAACCTAAATGATGAAGCTGCTTTAATTTCTAAACTGGATAAGGAAACCAAAGAAGTAAAAGGCAAAATGAATGTAGATGAAAAAGAAGAAATTTTGTTGGCTTTTTCAAATGGCGAAATAAAAAAACTGATAACCAAAACTTCAATAACTGCTTTTGGTTTGAACTGGCAGCACTGCAACCACACAACATATTTCCCAACATATTCTTATGAGCAATATTATCAGGCAATAAGAAGGTTTTGGAGATTTGGGCAAAAAAGAAATGTGTTTGTTGATTTGATTTTATCGGATGGGCAAACCCGTATAATGGAAAGCCTGATGGTAAAAAAAGACAAGGCAATTAATATGTTTGAAAACCTGACTAAGCAAACAAACTCTGATTTTAAGATTGAAAGGAAAGACTTTAACAAAGAAATTAAATTACCAAACTTCATAAAATAAACCAATGATTAAAGAACAAATTGTAACTGAAAATTACGCATGGTACAACTCGGACTGCATGTATGTACTTCCGACTTTGCCGGATGCAAGTATTGACTTGGTTGTTTATTCGCCGCCATTTGCAGGGTTATATAACTATTCAAGCCACGAAAACGATTTTAGTAATTGTGAAAGCAAAGAACAATTTTTGGAGCAATACGAATTTCTTATTGCGGAAATGGCAAGAGTAACAAAGCCTGGGAGAATTAACGCCGTGCATTGTACTGATGTATTTGATAACCGTTCTTTCCTGTGGGATTTTCCGCATGAAATAATAAGGCTGCATGAAAAATATGGTTTTCATTACAGGAACCGCATAACCATTTGGAAAGAACCATTGAAAGTAAGAATGAGAACAATGGTACAAAGCCTGATGCACAAATTTATAGTTGAAGATACCACTCGTTGTTTTACTGCTATGCCTGATTACGTTTTGATTTTTACAAAAAATGGTGATAGCGAAGTTCCGGTAACACATCCATTTGGATTAACTGAATATTTTGGGGCAACTCCATTTTTGCCGGAGCATACAGAAACGTATGGCAATTACCAAGATTTTAAAAAGAAGTGGAAAAAGTTTGATGGCGACCCACGGGAAAACAAACTATCTCACATCACATGGCAGCGTTACGCAAGTTCTGTTTGGGATGATATTAGAATTGATAATGTATTGCCATTTAAGCACACAAAAGAGGAAGATGATGAAAAGCATGTACACCCATTGCAATTAGATGTTATTGATAGAATAGTGGAACTTTACAGCAATCCCGGCGAAACCGTATTAACTCCTTTTGGTGGAGTAGGTAGTGAGGTTTACAGCCCCGTTTCAATGGGTCGTAAAGCAATTGGCATAGAACTAAAGGACAGTTATTTTAAACAGGGTATTGAGAATTTAAAAGCGGCAGAAAACAGGTTTGTCAAAGTTGAACAAAAGTCGCTATTCGCCGGAGTGTAGTATTGTGCCTAACGGTAGCGCTTTGCGAAGTTTGGAAATTAGGATTCCCGTCGATTGGAACTAAAGTTGAATAAAGAAAAAATGTAAAAAAAAATGAACAAAAGCCCACCATAGATTTTCAGCCCGAACAGCAGATTGGCTATGCACAAATGCTCATTGGGCTTCCGTCCGCCCAAATTTAGCAAAACGCAATGTTATGCGAAGACGGTTAATTTATAAAACTTTTTACATTTA
>JAYTLA010000162.1:0-6658 GCA_043729825.1 Ferruginibacter sp. | reverse complement strand
TTTCAGCACTTTTAATGCCCTTTTTAATAAAATCTTCGTCATTGAAAATATGAAAGGTATTTTCAGGAAGGTATGATGAATTGAAAAAAACTATTTCTTGTATCATTTAAGTAAAATTGAGGGATCGATTTTGATAAAAAAATCTTCTGCAAAATCAATATCTCTATAGAATTCTAAGAATTGATATTGTTTTGCTCCACCTTTATAAGTTTTACCTTTCCAAATACCTTCTGTTTCTTCTATTGGTCCTGCTTTACTCTCCCTAACAGGTATTTTAACTGTGGGTTTAGGTTTATACTTTCTAATCTCTAATCCTATTTTATGTTTCTTAAACTTTTGTAATAATGACAATGCATCTCTTGCCTCTATCTCAGTTTTAAAAATTTTACTTGTAGCCCAGCCACCAAAACTATTATTTCCTGTTTCTGCTATAATGAATACTTCTTCACTGCTCTCCAAAAATCGGTCAATTACTTTTAAGCCTTCTTTGCAAGGTGCTAAATCTTTACTTCTTTCAAAAAATTGATTTATTATTTCTGAGGGTCTTTGTTTACCCTCTTTAAAAGGAGTGGCTAATCTTAAAACTGGTTTATTATCAATTGTTATTTTTGAAAGTTGAACATGTTCCTCAAATACTTTCCCACCTAATTTTTCAACTTTTATTTTTGCATTTTTTACTTCGCTAATTACTATGTAATTAGCAGCGTTGGTAACCAACTTCATCTCAACTAGAATTCCTTCTGCATTCATTTTAAATAAAACTTTGCCATCATTTGCAAAAGACACCAATAGTCTATTAAGTAAAATATATTGTACATCTTTTCCAAGTTTGTTAATTATGCCGACGACAATATCATAGGGCAGCTTTTTTATAAAAATATCTGCTTCTTTTGCTAATTGTGTAAATGCTTTGTAAATATCTTTTGTGAGCTGTACACCCTTAAAATCTTTCAATGAATAACTTAATCTTGCTAATCCATAAATTGCCACTACTGTATTTATCCATTCAAGATCTTCCCTAAGGTCAGAATTTTGGATATCGGGTGAAGTATAAGTAAGGTAAGCAGCATCTACTGCTATATCTGTAGCGGCAACAAAAACACCTAAACCACTTGCAGCTTCTATAGCGGCTATTAAACCAGAAACGCCAAGCGGCAGGAAAATAACAGTTGTTGAAAGTGCTACTAAGAAATTCACCGCTCTATTTGTATCTTCTTTAAATAATAGATAAACTACACATGCAGGTAAGATTACACTATCGCCTTTTTGTAATTTTATAATCTGTGTATTAATATCATTTTCTGCAAATAATACAACTAACTCAAGTGGATCAAATAAGGTTTTTAAAGAACTAAATTGTTGCTTATATTCTTCAATAAGTTCTTGATAGGCTTCATATGCTTTATATGTTCCTGCAAAAGAACCTGCAAGGTTATAAGCTCCATTATTTTCTAACTGTATTTTTTTGGGTTTTGCTTGTAGGTTTTCTCTTTGGTCTTTTGCCAGTGCTATTTCAAAATAAATAAAGTTGCCTTTTTTTAAAAGATCTACAACTAAGTCCTCTTTGTCTTCGACACTGTTTAGCATTAAACCAATTTTACTAATAATAGCAGTAATATTAAATAGAAAATCATCTGAGTCTGCTTGGTTTAGCAAGTCGAATATTTTTGTTTCCTTTTCTAATTCAGTTATCAATTTTGCTCTGTCTGCTTCACTACCTGTATTTAACAGATTAAATATTATATCGCCTCCCGAAATCTCTCTGCTTCCATCCCAAGTTGCACCTGCTAAAAAACCACTAAAAGAAAGTTTACGATTACCATCCAAAAACAGCAGCAATATTTGTTTTCGTTTCTGATAGTTTAATTTTTCAAATGGATAGTTGATTACAAATTTTGTTGCTTCTCCTGTGGCACTTGGGTCAACATAATTTTTATTTACATAATCAATAACCTCATCTGCATTCTTAAAATCCTTGCTTAAAAAAACATTTAGGTTTTTTGAAATCTTTTTAATCCGTTGAAGCATCTGTAAATAATCAGCAGCCGTTAAATTTTTTGCTTTATTATAAAATATTTGTTGGTTGTAAATACTAACTACAGCTACATTTGCTTCCAATAATGCTTTGCATAGTTTTTTTATAGCACTTATGGTTTCTGCATCTTTATTAAGTGCTAAATCATATAAGTATTTATAGTTTTCTGTATTTGCTATTACTTGTGCTTTTGAAGGGGTTTTAGGAACAATTCGTTCTGCATTTTTTGGTTCAAGTGGTACTGCATCAACTAAAGCATCATCAAGTTGTTTTTCCGAATATTTGAAAGTACTCAATTTAGAACTAACAATTTCTTTCATTATCCAATATGAATTTCTTTCGGCAATCTCTTGCATTTGGCTTAATGATAAGCTTGAATAATAGCTTTCTAAATTAGGGGAGTACCTTACTTCTAATAATTCATTTTTATCAGCTAAATAGCCAATTACAATCATATTGGTTTCTAGTTTCAGCGCAACTTCAATTTTATCCTCGTATGCATCTGTACCAATTCCAATCATGTAATTGTTTAAATGTTCTTCTCGTCTGAATCCCTTTAAGCTATAATAAACAGTCGCCATAATTATACTTCTTTTATTGAATGGTCAATTAGTTTTGGTACTGGTATATAAAAAATGCTGCTTTCCCCTAAAGGATTATTCTTCTGCATTTCTTCAGCAATTTCTTGCGATTTTTCTATAAAATTTTTTCCAGTTGTTTTTATGCTATCTAAACTATTATTACCAATAGTTTCGCCATTTAGTTGTTGCAATATACTAGCAGAATTAGCTTCTAGCTGTGCCAATATATCTTTGTTTTCTTCTTCAAAAAGTCTGTCGTAATTTATCATGATAAATATTTATTTTTTAAATTATCTGAATCAAATATAATTAAATAAATGTAAGTGGTTTTACTTGTAATCAAAAGAATTTAACTTTTAATTAATTGTTTGCCATAGTTATAAGTTGACACAACGAGAATAAGAATCCCGGGATCAACAACATTTTATCCTTGCATAAAAAGCACACAGCTCGCATTATTGCCGAACAAAGAACCAATGATGAAGAGCTGCGGTGGACCTGCCTTTGCCGGCAGGCAGGCTGAGCGATGAGTGTGTGCATGCCGATAGGCATATGCACACATACGGAACAGCGAAGGAGACCGAACAAATGCACAATTATGTTTTATGCTAACAGCCCAAAAATAAAATATAAAATTGTATTGTAATTTGCTTCTGCATTGCACCGACGGAATTGCACCGACCTTTAGGTCGGTGATGAAGGAATCTCAAAATAGAAGGAGCTTTAGCCCCAATTTCAATTGCATCGGGGCTAAAGCCCCTTTTATAATTTCATTTTATCCCTGTGCTGAAGCACAGGGCAATTCATGAAGCACAGGGCAATTTATGAAGCACAGAGCAATTCATGAAGCAAAGGGCAATTCATGAAGCACAGGGCAATTCATGAAGCATAGGGCAATTCATGAAGCACAGGGCAATTCATGAAGCACAGGCAATTCATGAAGCAAAGGGCAATTCATGAAACATAGGTCAATTAATAAATCCAAACAAAACGATTTTGTTATTATATTAATCAAATTGAAGAATTAATATTTATTCACCAATATTGCATGCTCCTTATCTTTTGCCAATTGTGCTTTCAACTCTTCCAAGCCTGCAAACTTTACTTCTAATCGCAGGTTTTTCTTTAGGGTTATTTTTAGCGTTTGCCCATAAATATCTTCATCAAAATCAAAAATATTTACTTCTATTACTCTCTTTGTACCATCTACCGTTGGGCGAATGCCAATGTTCATCATGCCTTTGAGGTTTCTATTGCCAAGTTGCACATCTACAGCATACACGCCGTTTGCAGGTACGAGTTTGTATTCGTTTTGTATTTGTAAATTTGCAGTGGGGTAGCCTATTGTGCGGCCAATTTTATTGCCTTGTATAACGGTGCCGCTAAAATAATAATCATAACCTAAGAATGATGAGGCCGTTTCAATATCGCCTTCGAGCATGGCGGCTCGTATTTTGGTGGAGCTTATGGTTATATTTTTGAGCACATGCTCAGGTATTTCTTTTACTTCAAAACCGTATTCTGCTTCTTTGCTTTTTAATAAATCAAAATTGCCTTCTCTATTATTGCCAAAACGATGGTCGTAACCAACAACGATTATTGAAGGATTAAATTTTTCTACCAAAAAATTGGAAATATATTCTTGTGCTGATAATTGTGAAAAATCTTTATCGAAAGGCACTACTACAATATTTTCTATCCATTTTAATTGCAACAATTCGTATTTTTCTTCGGGTGTATTGAGAATGTACAAGGCTTTTTCTTTCATTTGCACCACTTGTTTTGGGTGTGGGTAAAAGGTAATGAGCACGGGCTTTCCGCTTATTTTTTCGGCTTCTTTTATAAGCTGTTCTATTATTTGAACATGCCCTGTATGCACACCATCGAAACTACCAGTTGTTATAACAGCGTTGGTAAAAACTGGCAGCGAATTTATATCTCTATACACTTTCATATTTGCCGTGCAAAAGTAGTTGAGAAAACTTTATTGCATATCGGTTATGGAACATTTATTTTTGCAAACATTGAACATTGAACTTTCAACTAAATAACATGTCTCTATACGCCAAACGTGGGGTTTCAGCACAAAAAGAAGAAGTGCATGCAGCAGTGCAAAATTTAGACCAGGGGCTTTATGCCAATGCATTTTGCAAAATTTATCCTGATTACTTGGGTGGTGATGATGCTTTCGTAAACGTAATGCATGCCGATGGTGCTGGTACAAAAAGTATTTTGGCTTATTTGTATTGGAAAGAAACTGGCGATATTGAAATATGGAGAGGCATAGCGCAAGATGCGGTAGTAATGAATTTAGACGATTTACTTTGTGTGGGCATACACGATAATATTGTGTTTAATTCTACCATAGATAGAAACAAACATTTAATAACGGGTGAGGTTTTACAACAAATTATTAGCGGTACGCAAGATGTGTTTGATATGCTTGCTACGCATGGTGTGCACATACATTACCTAGGCGGAGAAACTGCAGATGTAGGCGATGTAGTGAGAACCGTAGCCGTAAATGGAACGATGACGAGTCGCTGGCCAAAAGATAAAATAATAACAAACGATAAAATAAAAGCAGGCGACGTAATTGTGGGGCTTTCATCTTTTGGGCAAGCAAATTATGAGACGGAATACAACAGTGGGTTGGGTAGTAATGGACTTACGAGTGCAAGGCATGACGTGTTGGGTAAATTTTATGCCAATACTTTTAAAGAAAGCTTTGATAATAATTTGGCTGATGATGTAGTATATATTGGTACAAATAAATTAACTGACGAAGTGCTGAAAAACGATGGCGAAAAAACAACTATCGGAAAACTATTGCTAAGTCCTACACGTACGTATGCGCCTGTGCTAAAGGCTTTGCTGCAAAATAATTTTGAGAAAATACATGGGCTTATACACTGCAGTGGCGGTGGACAAACAAAATGTTTAAAATATTTGCCAGGCAATTTTAAAATTATAAAAGACAATTTGTTTGATGCTCCAGAGATCTTTACCATCATAGAAAAAAGTAGTGGCAGCACATTGAAAGAAATGTATGAAGTGTTTAATATGGGTTGTAGGTTAGAAATTTATTGCGCTACTGAAGATGCACAAATGATGATTGAAACCGCCAATGGTTTTGGCATAGCGGCACAAGTTATTGGAAGGGTAGAGGCAGGGGAGAAAACAGAATTGGTAATAAAAATAAAAAACGCAGAAATCAATTACTAACCTCTGCGTAAACTCTTTTAACTTTTTTCTCTGCGGTGAGAAATCCTCGCATGTGTCTGACACCTGATTGAAGTCTTTTATTTACAAAGATTCTAGCTGAGTTGTCTGACACATATTGCAGACAGCTTTAAAATTATTTCATCGTCAACAAATCCAAATTCTTTCTTTTGTCTTTATTTTCCCAACGATAATGAATGGTATAAATATTTTTATCTGTCTTTAAACGAAACGGAATTTTTATCATCATATTAGAAGTGTTTTCGCCCATAGCTGCACTTATCTTTTTAAGAAACTTTTCTTTGATGATTACTTCTTTGCCAGCTTTATCAAATACCCAAAAAGTATTGTTGCCTTCTACTATTTCTGCTTGCATGGTGCCAGTAAGATTTGTAAACTCTACACTTAAGTAAGCGTATTTGGGGTTTACACGAATAGTAGTATCTATGGTAACTATTATATTACCACACTTTAAGCCATTACTTTGTGCAGTGGTGCCAGATGGCGTTTGCAACACATTGGTTGTTTTTAATTTTGCAGGAAGTGTGGTGTTTGTTTGAGCTTGTGATTGTGCTGTATGCAATAAAAAGCAAGTGCTTAAAAGAAAAAACGATTTTAACATAGGGTATTTTTGTAATGAGATGATGTTTTGTAAAATAAAGAAACGGAATTTTATTTGGTTTTATTACATAATTTTAAAAATGAAAAGGCTAATTTTAATATAGTGTTGTCCGATATAAATTAAAAATAAGGGTGGTTTTGTGACCACCCTTTATCAACTTTGTAGTTACTACACAATAAAGTTTGATATGAACAAATC
>JAYTLA010000161.1:0-14450 GCA_043729825.1 Ferruginibacter sp. | reverse complement strand
CTTAAATTTTTTGACACAAGAAAGTCTATCAAGGTGTTTGCACCTATGTTAAACTCTTTGGCGGCTGCCATCAGCCTTGGTGTATTTAATTCTGACATTCTAAGTTTTTACTGCTTTGCTATTTTTGGCAAAACATAATTTTCTATTGTTTTTATTTTCTTCAGTTCATAAGCATGGTTTTATTCTTTTTCAAATTCATCGCTTAAAACTTTTTTCACATCTGCTATCGTTTCTTTTTCAAGATCTGTTCTTCTTTCTATTTCTTCATCGGTAAGGTCTAGTACAGAACGGGCTGTATCGCAACCAACTTTTTTCAAAGTTTCAATTACCCATGGTTCTATTTCATCGCTGAATTCTTCTAAGTCAATATCAAAGTCATCTTCTTCGCCTTCGCTATCACGGAACACATCAATATTATAACCTGTCAATTCGCAAGCCAATTTAATATTTACTCCACGGCGACCAATGGCTAATGAAACTTGATCTGCTTTTAGATAAACTTTTGCATGCATTTTTTCATTGTCCAAATCCATGCTGGTAATCTTAGCAGGCGTAAGCGAACGTTGAATAAGCAATTGTGTGTTGGCCGTCCAATTGATCACATCAATATTTTCGTTTTTCAATTCACGTACAATACCATGAATACGGCTACCTTTCATACCCACACAAGCTCCTACAGGATCTATACGATCATCAAAACTTTCTACCGCTACTTTTGCACGCTCACCTGGGTCACGCACAATCTTCTTTACAACAATGAGGCCATCAAATATTTCTGGCACTTCTATTTCTAATAATTTTTCTAAAAACAATGGGCTAGTGCGAGAAAGAATAATAATAGCTTGGCTATTTTTTAATTCTACTTTTTTTACAACTGCACGCACCGTTTCTCCTTTCTTAAAATAATCTGCGCCTATTTGCTCAGACTTTGGTAGCAACATTTCATTGCCATCTTCATCTAATATAAGCACTTCTTTTTTCCATACTTGATAAACTTCGCCACTTACGATTTCGCCAACTCTTTCTTCGTATTTTTTTATAAGAATATTCTTTTTTAAATCGCCAATACGAGCAGCTAGGGTTTGTTTACCAGCCAATATTGCTCTACGACCAAATTCTTTTTGAATATCAACTTCTTCATACAACTCTTCGCCCACAGTATAATCTGGCTCAATAAGAATAGCGTTTTTTAATTCGATTTCTGTAAGGGTGTTGTATAAATCATCATCATCTACAATGGTACGACGACGGAAAATTTCCAAATCACCTTTTTGGTCATTTACAATTACATCAAAATTTTCATCGCTTCCGTATTTTTTACGAATAAGTGTTTTAAACACATCTTCCATCACCTTCATCAGGGTAGGGCGATCAATATTTTCTGCTTCTTTAAATTCCTGAAAAGAGTCTATTAAGTTAATGCTTGCCATAATCCTTGTCTGCTAAAACATAGCCCCGCAGACTTGAGGTTTTGATATTAAAATTTTATTTGTACTACTGTTTGTTTTATTTCTTCAAAGGGTATGGAAAGCTTTGTTGTTACAGCTTTTTTCCCTTTTCCCTCTGTACATTCTATTTCTATATTTTGTTCTGTTGCTGATAAAAGTGTGCCTTCTTTTACTGCGTCATCTTTTGTTGTTACTTCTACCGCTCGTCCAATATTTTTTACATATTGTCTAAGCATTTTTAGCGGCTCTTCAATACCTGGGCTAGATACTTCAAGCGAAAAATCCCCTTCTGGATAAACACCCATTTCTTCCAACTGCTTATACAAAGCTCGATTTATTTTGATGCATTTTTCTATTCCTAAACCACTATCTGCATCTAAATAAATTTTGAAATTATTTATTGGTTTCACTTTCATTTCTACCAAAAAAATATCATCATACAGCTTAGAAAGCAATATTGTTTTTACAATTTCTATGTTTGCGTCTGTACTCATATGGGCTGATAAAAGAAGAAGGGAACCATTGGTCCCCTTCCTTTCTGCTTCATTATCTATTGCAAATATACATAATGCTTTTCTTTTAGCCAAAACTTATACTGTTTCCACTCATAAAATTTAACAGCAAGATATTGTAGGGCTCAATAACTTTGTAGTATGAATATATTTAAACTAATAGGGGAATTGGTTCTTATATACATTCTCTACAAAGTAATTTTTGATTTTATCATACCTGTTTACCAAACTACTAAACAAGTAAAAACGAAAATGAACGATATGCATTCTCGTATGCAGGAGCAGCAACATGCACAATCTTCTAAAACTACACAAGAGCCTACAAAAAAAACCACTGCGGTTTCTAAGGATGATTATATTGATTATGAGGAAGTGAAGTAACTTTCTAAACTCACATATTTTCCTCTTGTAAACATTTATTTAGTATTTTGAGCGAAGGATTACCTTGTTTTTTTAAAAATTAGCAACGATATTTGTATTTATGAAAGAAATAAGATTCATCTCTATAAAAAAAACAATTGCCCTTGTAGCACACGATAATAAGAAAGCAGATTTAATTGATTGGGCTATTTTTAATAAAACCTATTTAAGCCATCATGAACTTATAGCCACGGGCACTACGGGAAAATTATTAGAAGCTGAATTGGATAGGCCTGTAAAAAAAATGCTAAGCGGCCCGCTTGGTGGCGACCAACAAATTGGCGCAATGATAGCCGAAGGAAAAATAGACATGCTTATCTTTTTTTGGGACCCTATGGAAGCTCAACCACATGATAGTGATGTGAAAGCACTATTAAGACTTGCCGTAGCTTGGAATATTTTAATGGCTTGCGACAGAGCTACAGCAGATTTTATTGTTACTTCTCCACTTATGCAAGATGTGTACGAATCGGTGATACCAGATTATAGCGGGTATTTGAAAAGGAAGGTGATAGTTTAGATGATAATATTTTCACACATATCTAAAAAGGTTTCTTCCACAGCTGCCCCAATACCAATACCATTGGGCAATTGAACAGTATAGCTATTATAAGTAACTCCTCCAATTACAGGATCTACTTTATGCCCAAGCATGCAAGTATCCATATCATAAAAAATAATTTGAGGGTTGGCAGCAGCAAAATGTGCAAACGCAGAAAGTGCTACACGGCTTTCGAGCATACCGCCCATCATACAAGGAATATTGTTTTCTATAGCAACTGCAATTATTTTTAAAGCTTCGTTTATACCGCCGCTTTTTGCAAATTTAATATTGATATAATCGCATGCTTTGTTTTTTATTAATCGTAATGCATCGTGATGATTATACACACTTTCATCTGCCATTATTTTTATTGGGGATGTTTTTATAAGCGCTGGAAGATATTCGTCGTTGTATGTGCGCATGGGTTGCTCGCAAAACTCAATATTGTATCGCCCTAGTTGGTTAAGTGCATTTGTAGCATCTGCAACACTCCAGCCTTGGTTGGCATCAATTCTTATTTTTATATCGTTGCCAATATTTTCTCTAATTGTTTTAATTCTTTCAACATCAGTAGCTACATCTTTACCGAGTTTTATTTTAAGAATGGTTGCACCTTTTTTTACAAATGCATTTGCTTGCTGTGCCATTATTTCTGGTGTGCCAATACCGACAGTAATATCGCTTAGCATATCTTTTTTTGTACCGCCTAAAAATTCATACAAAGTTTGCTTGGCATTTTGCGCAGCAATATCATACAACGCCATATCAAAAGCACTTTTTATGGTACTGTTTCCTGTAGTAAATAAATGCAACTCGTTTAACCGTTCTTCTATATTCAACGCATCTTTCCCGTTCCACAATTTTGCAAAATCTTTTGCCATTTCGTAGCAGGTGTTTTGTGTTTCGCCCACAATCATAGGGAAGGCGGAGCACTCACCAATGCCGACTATCTTTTCTGATGTAAATATCTTTATTAAAATATTTTGTGCGAAGTCCATTGTGCCAGTAGAAATGGTAAATGGGTGCATGGGGATGCTGTATTTGTAGATTTGTATTTTTTCAATAAACATGATAGCAAAATTAAAGTTTTTTGGTGGCCACTAGTAACAAGAATTTTCACTAATGGTATTATTTGTGGTAATTGGTGTTATTCGTGGCAAATATCTCTTTGGAAACCTTATACTGCCCTCAAAATAAGTTTTACAATCAAATATTATTTCTTACATTTGATTTATACATGACAACAAAAAACACATACAGCAATTTTTATTACTACTTCTATTTTACAAATAGAACGGGATTGCTTATGTCTAATTAATAAAACGAAAGTTTAAAAACATAAAGAAAATCCCGGCTACCAAGTCGGGATTTTTGCATTTATATACTATGGCACAAAAAGTTTCTATACAAGGGTACGAAGGTAGTTTTCATCAAATGGCAGCGCTACAATTTTTTGGAAAAAAGATAGAAGTAATTCCTTGTGCAAGTTTTAGAGATGTGGTAAGAATTGCATCCAACAAAAAAGAAAGCGATGGCGGTATAATGGCCATTGAAAACTCCATTGCAGGAAGTATTTTACCTAATTATAATTTATTACAAAATAGCAATCTTGTGGTGGTGGGCGAAGTGTATTTGAGCATTAAACAAAATTTGCTCGTAAACTCTGGCGTAAAATTAGAAGATATAAAAGAAGTGCATAGCCACCAAATGGCATTGTTGCAATGCATGGAATATTTGGAAAAGTACAATTGGAAATTGGTAGAAACAGAAGATACGGCTTTGAGTGCAAAACATATTCATCAACACAAAAACAAACATGCAGCCGCTATTGCAAGCAAGCTTGCGGCAGAGTTGTATCATTTAGATGTGATAGCCCGAGGCATACAATCAATGAAAAACAATTATACTCGTTTTTTAATTTTACAAAGAGCAGGGACATTTGATGTAGTTGAAAATGCAAACAAGGCTTCTGTAAATTTTCATACCGACCACTCAAGAGGTAGTCTAGCAAAGGTTTTAACGAGTATAGCTTCTGCAGGAATAAACCTAAGTAAGTTGCAAAGCTTTCCAATACCAGGTAGTAATTTTAAATATTCTTTTCATGCAGATATGGAATTTGAATCGTTGGATATATTTAATAAAACGATAGAAAAAATAAAAGGACTTACAGAATCGTTGAAGGTTTATGGGGTTTATAGAAATGGGAACTCAAGTTGAAGGTTCAAAGTTGAAAGTTCAAGGTTGGGCCTCTAAAGTAAGGAAGCATTAATTTGATATTTTGGATTGGGATTTTCAAAATGCGAAGCATTTTCCTTCCCGCCTTTTCTTTTTTTAAAGCAGAAGATAAAAAACACTAAAATAAAACGCCTTTCCATCTTCTCGGCTAAAAAGAAAAACGGTTAAAGAAAAAATTTAAAAGTATTAAATAAATGAATTTTAAAACAGCCAATAGATTAGCAACGATCAATGAATATTATTTTTCTCAAAAACTGAGAGAGATAGATGCATTAAACAAAGAAGGAAAAAATATCATCAATCTTGGTATTGGAAGCCCTGATTTGCCGCCGCACACCGATGTGATAAAAACTTTGCAAGACGAAGCAGCAAAATTAAATACACATACTTATCAATCTTACAAAGGCTCGCCAATACTGCGAAATGCTGTAGCAGATTGGTATAACACATGGTACGGTGTAGCATTAAATGCTGATACTGAAATATTGCCATTGATAGGAAGCAAAGAAGGCATCATGCACATTTGTATGACATACTTGAATGATGGCGATGTGGCATTGATACCAAACCCAGGTTACCCAACATACAAAGCTGCAGTAACATTAGCAGGAGGCAATTGTGTTGATTATGATTTGGTAGAAGAAAATAATTGGGTGCCAGATTTTGAAGCATTGGCAAAAAAAGATTTGAGTAAAGTGAAATTGATGTTTGTAAATTATCCGCACATGCCAACGGGGCAATTACCCACGAATGATGTTTTTGAAAAGATAATTGCATTTGCAAAAGCGAACAATATTTTGATAGTACATGATAATCCTTACAGTTTTATTTTGAATAAAAAACCCATGAGTATATTAAGTGCTGATGGCGCAAAAGGTGTAGCCATAGAATTAAACTCACTCAGCAAAAGCCAGAACATGGCAGGCTGGCGTGTGGGCATAATGTGTGGCGCTAAAGAAAGAATAGAAGAAGTACTTCGGTTTAAAAGCAATATGGATAGTGGTATGTTTTTACCTGTACAACTAGCCGCAGCAAAGGCTTTGAGTTTAGGAAAAGATTGGTACGATGGCGTAAATAAAATTTATAAAGAAAGAAAAGAAAAGGCATTTGAGCTATTGGATTTATTGAATTGCCATTATGATAAAACACATGCAGGCATGTTTGTGTGGGCAAAAATTCCTGCAAATTTTGAAGATGGATACAAACTAAGCGATGATGTATTGTACAATGCAAATGTATTTATTACCCCAGGTGGAATATTTGGCAGCAATGGAAATGGATACATACGTGTGAGCTTATGTGCACCTGAAGAAAAATTTGAAGAGGCAATTGATAGAATTAAAAATAGAAAATAATGATGTTAGAAAACGTAACGATAATTGGCGTTGGCCTTATAGGCGGTTCTTTTGCGTTAGCATTAAAAGAAAAAAATATTGCTAAGCATATTATTGGTGTGGATTTTAATGAACAAAATGTACAAAAAGCCTTGGAGCTTGATTTGATAGATGAAGCATTATTACTAGAAGAAGCCGTTAAAAAAAGCGATTTAATTTACGTAGCTATTCCTGTAGATGCAACAATAGCAGTAATGGAAAAAGTAATGCCGCTGATAAATGAAAAACAAATTGTAGCAGATGCTGGTTCTACAAAATTTGCGTTGTGCAAAATGGTAAAACAATATCCATTGAGCAATCGTTTTGTAGCTACACATCCAATGTGGGGAACTGAACATAGTGGTCCCGAAGCTGCAGTGCGTGGCGCTTTTGAAGGTAAGGCGTGTGTTATTTGCGATAAAGAAAATTCGGCAACCGATGCTTTAGAAACCATAGAAAATATTTACAAAAAAATTGGCATGCACTTGGTGTATATGGATGCTCATGCGCACGATTTGCACGCAGCGTACATTAGCCATATATCTCACATCACAAGTTTTGCATTGGCAAATACCGTATTGGAAAAAGAAAGAGAAGATGATGCCATTTTTGAACTAGCAAGTGGTGGTTTTGAAAGTACGGTGCGCTTAGCAAAAAGTAATCCTGCTATGTGGGTGCCCATTTTTAAACAGAATAAAGAAAATGTATTGGATGTGTTGAACGAGCATATTATGCAGTTGAAAAAATTTAAAAGCTGTTTGGAAAAAGAAAATTATGAATACTTGCTGGAGTTGATTGAAGATGCGAATAAGATAAGGAGGATTATCAAGTAGCAGATTACAGTTGGCAAGAGGCAGTTTGCAAAGGGCAATTGGCAGTTTGCAAAAAAAGTAACTATAAAAAAATAATCATTAAAGATATCATCATGAAAGAAAAAGTACAAGCCCTTTGGGCAAAAAGACCATTAATTATTTCTGGGCCATGCAGTGCAGAAACAGAAGAACAAATGATAGCAACGGCACAACGATTAGCCGCTACAGGAAAAGTAGATATGCTGCGTGCTGGTATTTGGAAACCCCGTACACGTCCAGGCATGTTTGAAGGTGTTGGTGTAAAAGGATTGCCATGGCTAGCACATGCAAAAAAAATAACAGGCTTGCCAACAACCGTAGAAGTGGCTACAGCAAAGCAAGTAGAAGATGCATTGAGTTTTGATGTGGACGTGTTGTGGATAGGTGCAAGAACAACGGTGAATCCATTTAGTGTGCAAGAAATTGCGGATGCATTGAGAGGCGTTGATATTCCTGTGTTGGTAAAAAATCCGATAAATCCAGATTTGGAATTGTGGATGGGCGGAATAGAACGCATACAAAAAGCTGGCATAAAACAAGTGGGTATGATACACCGTGGCTTTAGTTCTTACGGCAATACGGAATATAGAAATGCGCCGATGTGGCATTTGGCAATTGAAATGAAAAGACGCAATCCAGATATGTTGTTGATTTGTGACCCTTCGCATATTAGTGGACGTAGAGATATTTTGCAAGCCGTTTCGCAACAAGCCATAAATTTAGATTATGATGGACTAATGATCGAAAGCCACATAGCACCCGATGAAGCTTGGAGTGATGCCAAGCAACAAATTACACCCGAGCGTTTGGCAGAATTGTTGGATGCTATCGAATGGAGAAAAGAAGATATAAATTCTGCAGAGTATCATGCAGCGCTGGAAAAATTGCGCCAGCAAATAAATCATTTAGACGATGAACTTATGCAAATTATTAGCCAACGCATGAAGGTGGCAGAACAAATTGGTACGTACAAAAAAGAGAATAACATCACCATTTTACAAACCAATCGTTGGAATGAAATTTTGGAACGGGCATTTAAAAAAGGAGAGGCGCTAAATTTAAGCAAAGAGTTTATGACAAAATATTATGATGCCGTTCATATGGAAAGTATAAGTCATCAGAATAAGATAATGGAAGGGTAGGATTTTATTAGTTTAGGGCTGTAAACTTCAGTTACAAATCAGCATCAGCCCGGTCTCCTTCGCTGTTTCGTACTTTTGTGTATGCATATGCGCCTATGGCGCATGCATACAAAAAAGCACATCACTCAGTCCACCGCACGTGTCCCGTACATTTATGTCGGGAGCTCTTCATCGGTATATCTTTGCTGAACATTTTGGATGCATTAGATTGAAAATTACAAATTCACCAAAAAACTTTTCAATCCTTCAGCCCCTACAGCAATCTTTGTACTTTTCTTTTCCAATTTTAATTGTTCTTGAATACTTTCAGGAATGGGAACTGGGTCATTAATAATTGGCTCTACCACATCATAAAATTTTACTGGATGTGCCGTTTCTAAAAACATGCCTTTATCATTTTGATTGGTTTGTAAATAATCTTTCAATGCCTTATAAGCAACGGCACCATGAGGGTCACACAGGTATTGTTGTTCGTTAAAAACAGACAACAATGTTTGTTTTGTAATAGCATCACTAACACTAACACTACTTACTTTGTTTTTTAAGTGTGAAAATTGTTGCTCAAATAATTCCAGTATACGAACAAAATTGCTTGGGTCACCAACATCCATGGCGTTGCTAATTGTAGCTACTGCTTTTTTAGATTGGTAATTTTCTGTAGCAAAATATTGGGGCACCACATCGTTGGCATTACAAGCAGCTATAAAATGTTTTACTGGTAAGCCAGATGCATTGGCTAAAAGTCCTGCACAAATATTTCCAAAATTACCACTAGGCACACTTATTACAGGCGGGTTATTTTTATCTTGCCATTGTTTGTATGCAAAGAAATAATAAAATTGTTGAGGCAACCAACGAGCTACATTTATTGAATTAGCAGAAGTAAGAAATAATTTTTTATTTAATTCTTCATCCATAAATGCAGCCTTCACCAATTGTTGGCAATCATCAAAATTTCCTTCTACTTCTAATGCATGAATATTATTCCCTAAAGTGGTGAGTTGTTTTTCTTGCACGCTACTTACTTTACCAGATGGATATAAAATAACCACATCAACACCTTCTACATTATAAAAACCATTGGCAACAGCACCACCAGTATCGCCAGATGTTGCTACCAATACCGTTACTTTTTTATCTGCACCTTTTACAAAATACCCAAGGCATCTACTCATAAACCTTGCACCAATATCTTTAAAAGCCAATGTAGGACCATGAAACAGCTCTAACGCAGAAATATTATCGACAAGTTTTACCAACGGAATTTTAAAGTTGATAGTTTCTTTTACAATGTTGAATAAATCATTTTCATTTATTGCATTGCCCACATAAGGCTTTATTACTTCAAAAGCTATGTCTTCGTTGCTGATGTTTTCAATATTGTCTATCCATTCTTTTTTTAATTGCGGAATGGTTTCTGGAAAATACAATCCTTTATCTGGCGCTTGCCCATTTATTGTAGCATCTTTAAAATTTACGGATGGTGATTTTCTATTTAGACTGTAGAAGTGCATTGATAAATTGTTGTATTGTTAAATTGTTATATTGCTAATTTTTACCCCTTCATTATTTATTGTTGTTACATGTGTATGATAATCTACACCAATTTTATCGTAAATATCTTTCATAATTTGTTCTACTTTTTTAGCCGTGGTTTCTTCTTTGCTTAGCATAAAAACAGATGGCCCACTACCGCTAATACCACCACCAAGCGCTCCTGCTTCTTTACATTGTATTTTTATTGTATCAAACCCAGGAATGAGAATACTACGAATGGGCTCTATAATAACATCTTCTAAACTACGACTTATTAAATCATAATCGTTTTGCAAAAAGCCAGCTACAAGCCCCGCTACATTCCCCCATTGTTTAATAGCATCTTTCAGTGGTACATCTTTTCTTAAAATTTGCCTAGCATCAGATGTTTTTACTTCTATTTGTGGATGCACAACAGTAACGTACATTGGTGGTGCTGAAAGCGGAACAATATCCAACGGAAAAATAGAACGAATTAATGTAACACCACCATAAATGCAAGGTGTGATATTGTCTGCATGTTTTACGCCACTGGCCACTTTTTCTCCATGCATAGCAAAGCGAACCAAATCGTGTTTTGTAAAATGATTGTTTAATAAATGATTGGCGCCAACCACAGCGCCTGCAGAACTTGCAGCGCTAGAGCCTAAACCACTGCCGGGTTTTATGAGTTTGTTTACCGTTACATCAAAGCCAATATTTTTATCCGGATATTCTTCCATTAATGCCATCAACGCTGCACCAGCCACATTTTTTTCTGGTTCTGTTGGCAAATTGTAATCATCAATATGATTTATGCTAATGCCTGGTTCATTGCTTAACGACATTTCCATTTCATCTTGCGGATTATTTAGCGCAAGCCCTAAAATATCGAAACCACAAACCAAATTTGCAATAGTAGCAGGCGCACTTATTTTTATAAAATTCGATTTCATTTTTTTTAAAGTAACTTTTATATTGGTTGTTTCAATATTTTTTCTACTACTTAATCTTCTACGTTTCTTTCCGTTGTGGCGGAGATATAGAGGGAGCTCTTTAATTGTTTGTTGCCCTTATGATATCTGCAAATACGCCACTAGCAGTTACATCAGCGCCTGCACCTGCACCCTTTACCACCAACGGCTGCTCAGGATAACGGTTGGTATAAAACAATACGATATTATCTTTTCCGTATAAATGATACAAATCGTGTGCTGGGTTTATGTGTTGCAAACCTACAGCAGCTTTTCCATTTTCTAAAGACGCTACAAATTTTAATTTATTCCCTTTGTTAGCCGCATCATCATACAATGCTTTAAAATGCGCTTCATGCTTTTGCATTTCCGCATAAAAATTTTCTACCGAACCTTCCATACACGATGCTGGCATGAAAGAATTATTAGCAATATCATTCATCTCCAATTGTAATCCACTCTCTCTTGCTAAAATCATAATTTTTCGCATTACATCTTTTCCACTTAAATCTAATCGTGGATCTGGTTCAGTATAGCCTTCATCTTGCGCTTGTTTTACTACAGATGCAAAAGATTTTTTTCCATCATAATTATTAAAAACAAAATTGAGTGTGCCGCTTAATACAGCTTGCATTTTATTAATAGAATCTCCACTATTTATTAAATCGTTTAATGTGCCAATAATTGGTAGCCCTGCGCCTACGTTGGTTTCAAACAGAAATTTTGCATTAAACTCTTGAGCAGTATTTTTTAACTGCTCATAATATGCATAATCAGATGAGCATGCTACTTTATTACAAGCTACAACCGTAATACTTTTGGCTAATAATTTTTGATATGAAAATGCAACTGTATCATTGGCTGTAACGTCTATAAAAATACTGTTGCGTAAATTTTTACCAAGTATGGTTTCGATATAATTTTCAATTGTGCTAGTTGGAGCATCTTTTAATAAGCTTTCCCAGTTATTTAAATCTATACCATCTTCATTAAGCAATGCTGCTTTGCTATTGGCAATACCAACTACTTTTATTTGTAAACGATTGCGTTGTTTTAAAAAAGCTACCTGTTGGTTTAGCTGTGCCAACAATTTTTTTCCAACATTACCCACACCAGTTATAAAAAGATGTACTTGTTTATAAGTAGTTTCAAAAAATCTTTCGTGCAATACATTCACCGCTTTTACTACATCGTTTAACCCAATAACACAAGAAATATTTCTTTCAGAAGAACCTTGTGCAATGGCACGAATATTAATGGCGTTTTTACCCAAAGCACTAAACATTTTTCCAGCAATACCAGTATGGCTTTGCATATTATCTCCCACTACAGCTACAATGGCTAAATCGCTTTCTACAATTAAAGGTTCTACTTTTTTTGTTTCTATTTCATAAGCAAATGCCTCATCTACACATCGTTTAGCCGCATCAGCAAAAGCGGTTTCTATACCTACAGAAATAGAATGCTCCGAAGAACTTTGTGTAATTAAAATCACATTTATTTTTTGATTGGCCAACGCTTCAAATAAACGCTTGCTAAAACCAGGGATACCTACCATGCCGCTTCCTTCTAAACTGATAAGCGATATTTTATTTATGCTAGAAATACCTCTGATGGCAGAACCATTTTTGTTTGATTCTTTTTGAATAACCGTTCCAATATCATCTGGCGCAAAAGTATTTTTTATCCACACAGGAATATTTTTGCTCATTACTGGTTGTATCGTTGGCGGGTAAATAACTTTTGCACCAAAGTGCGACAGCTCCATGGCTTCTTGATAAGAAATTTGTGGAATCAATTTTATATTGCTTACAATTCTTGGATCAGCGGTCATCATGCCAGATACATCGGTCCAAATTTCTAAACAATCTACACTCATAGCCCCTGCAATTATTGCAGCAGTATAATCAGAGCCACCTCTGCCAAGTGTAGTAGTAATGCCGCTTTCGTTAGATGAAATAAATCCTGGGAATATAAAAAGAGATGACGTTCTTACAGAAAAATAGTTTTGTATGGCAGTATTTGTTTTTGAAAAATCCACTAAGGCTGCGCTAAAATTACTATCTGTTATTATCACTTCTCTAGCGTCTTTCCATTCTACTTTCAAATTTTCTGCATGTAACTTGGCTGCTATAATTTGTGAAGACAATAATTCTCCATAACTCACAATTTTATCTTTTGTGCGTGCCGATAATTCGCCCAGTAAAAATATACCATTACAAATATCTTCTATTTCGTTGCACATTTTTTTCACCAAGCTCAATACAGCACTCTGTTGGGTAACTGGTATTAGTTCTTTTACGGTAGCTAAATGTCTAGATTCTATTTCTTGCAGCGTGGTTTTATACACTTCGTTATTGGTAGAAGCCAAATGTGCAGCCGCTAACAACAAATCTGTAATACCCCCTAATGCAGAAACAACCATTACAATTTTATTTGTAGCCGTTTTATTTTTTACAATATTTATTACCTTATTTATATTTTCTGCCGATGCTACAGAACTGCCGCCAAACTTGATTACTTGCATGATAAAAATTTAATGATATGAGAAATGTTTTCTGGTGAAGAAAAACAGCTGATGCCCAAAAGATGATATGGAAATATGTAACCCTTAACGGGTTACCATAGTAGTACATGTAGTGCCAATAAATGTTGTCATCGTGCGGAATGAAGCAATAATAAGTGCAGCGCTATGTGTCATAATAGTTAGTTGTAAATGTACAAAAAAGGATTTAAAATAATAACGCTTTGCATTTTTATTTCTTAAAATTAAATTTAAGCATAAATTATCGTTTACTTGATTTATTAAAGTAGTCAAATAAGTACTCCTATTTTATTTTTTGGTAACTTAGCAAAAATCTCCATCATGCTTTCTAGTAAAGAAGAAATATTACAAAAACTTATAAAAGTAAAACCATTGTTACAAGAAAAGTATAGCTTAACCGAATTGGCTTTATTTGGTAGTTATGCCCGAAATGAGCAGACTGAAAAAAGCGATATTGATATCATGGTACAATTTGCAAAACCAAGTTTCAGAAACTTGTGTAATACTGCAGATACATTGGATGAATTGTTTAAAGGCATTGAAGTGCAAATTGTGAGCAAAGGTGCTATAAAACCCAATTATTTTGAGTACGTAAAACCCGATTTAGTGTATGCCTAAAAGAGTTGATAAATTATTAATTGAAGATATTTTACATCCGATTGAAGAAATTAATCAATTTGTAGAGGGTTATACTTTTGAAAGTTTTATAGGCGATGCTAAAACGAAAGCTGCCGTAATTAGAAATTTAGAAATTATTGGAGAAGCGGCAAGTGTTATATCTACCCAAACTATTTCTCAATATCCATTGATAGAATGGAAGCAAATGAAACAACTTCGCAATAAACTTATTCATGAATATTTTGGAATAGATTATTTAATTGTTTGGGAATT
>JAYTLA010000160.1:0-27354 GCA_043729825.1 Ferruginibacter sp. | reverse complement strand
AGGATGTATCAAATCAAAAAGATATGCCTCGAGAATCGCTTAAAAGACCTTGTTTCTCCATCAGGGATCCGAATAAAAAGAGGCTGACTCATAGTTTTGGGACATCCTCTTTTATTTTTTGTATAATTATATAACAGTTTTATAATGTGTTAAATAAAATATATTGCCACTAATTATATGATGCTAATAGTATACTTTTGTAAAAAATTACAATTATGAAAAGGGTATTAATGATGCTGTCTTTCTTATGTTTGTCTGTACTAGGTATGGCACAAGTAGCAGATAGCGCAATGACAGTAAAACACGGCGGAAAACACCATAGTAAAAAAGAAAATCATGGACAGAAAGTGGCGCAAGTTGCAAACGCAGCACACTGGGCTTGTCCAAAATGTTATGCCATTACAAAAGCAGGTGGCGTATGTGCTGCTGACCAAACAGACATGGTACAACTAGGTACTTATTATTGCAATCATTGTAGGAAAGCAAGTGGTAGCAAGCCTGGTAAATGCGCAAGTTGCTCTATGGCTACTACACAAATGACACGTAAGCTTTGTGCAAAGCACAACCATACTGAAAAAATGCCTGTTAAAAAAGCAGCATAAAATCTTATGATATTTTATAAAAAAGACTCTTTTTAAGGGTCTTTTTTGTGCTTACTATTTATCTAAATCATATAATTGGTCGCCATTTACTCGAATACCTTTTTTAACCAATAACAGTTATCCCCAATGTAAGAATCTTGTAAATTATTGTAATAAAATGCTCAAAACGTATTAAATAGGTTATATTTGCCGCCCCCTTATGTCGCCGAATAAACAAATATTTCAAACCGATTCTCATTGGAGAAGCGATATCTTTAAATGGATAGGCAGAGGTATTTTTTATATTTTCCTTTTAATTATTCCCATAACCATTATTGCATATTTTCAAAAAAAGCCAACACTGCCAAAACTTTTCAACAAAGAGCATAGTGTAGTAAAAGCAAAACCACAAAAAGAAAATTATTTTACGCCATCGGAAAATAAAAAATATACAGGCATAAATAATTACCTTGAAAAGAACAAAGGAAACGATACCTTAATAAAAGCCAATAAAATTAGGGCTGCATTTTATGTAAACTGGGATGCAAGTTCTTACACTGCATTGGAAGCACATATTGGTAAAATGAATATGGTTTTGCCAGAGTGGTTTTTTATTAATCCCGAAACAAATGCTCTAGAAGTAAGAATAGACACAGCCGCATTGGCATTAATGAAAAAATATCCTGTAAAGATATTGCCAGTTATTTCTAATTTGAATACAAAAAAAGGCGATGATGAGTGGGATAACGAGCTTTTAAAAAACACATTGGGTAACAATAAAAAAAGAAATATATTAATTTCAGATATTGTTTCTACTTTAAACAAGTATCAATTTCAAGGTGTCAATATCGATTTTGAAGAATGGGACGAAACCACTTCAAAAGATGTTTTACAATTTCAAAAACAATTATACAATACACTTCATGCACAAAATAAAATAGTATCGCAAGATATTTTACCTTTAGATAAAAGCGATGATGATGCCGTAAAATTAGCGCCGTATAATGATTATGTTTTTTTAATGGCTTATAACCAACACTGGAGTGGAAGCGCAGCTGGAGATATATGCGAACAACGTTGGATAGAAAAAGAATTGGATCAGGCTATTGCTAAAATACCAAGCGAAAAAGTGGTTTTGTGCTTGGCAGGATTTGGGTACGATTGGAAAGATAAAAACGAAGGTACAGCTGTAAAATATGCAGAAGCATTATCGCTTGCTTTAAACAACAAAGTAGCTGTAGATTTTGATAACGATACTTACAACTCTCATTTTGAATATACAGATGAGAATAAAGATTATCATGAAGTATATTTCTTTGATGCGGCAGGTATTTTTAATACGATGCGTTTGGCCGATGAAATGGAAACCGCTGGCACGGCACTATGGCGCTTGGGCAGCGAAGATGAGCGCATGTGGACTTTTTACGACCATGATTTATCTAACGCAGGTTTAAAAAAGAATCCTTTTAATTTTGAAAAACTGAAAGATGTAGCCTATGTGCAAAACACACCGAGCTATGTAGGCGATGGAGAAGTGTTGGACGTACAAAGCTATCCGCAGAGTGGGGAATTAACTTTGGAAATAGATAGCACCGAAAATATTATTAGCGAACAGCAATACACAAAACTACCTACACAATACGTTATAAAAAAATGGGGCAATGTACACAATCAAGTCGTACTTACTTTTGATGATGGGCCAGATGAAACTTACACACCTCAAATTTTAGATATTTTAGAAAAAGAAAAAGTGCCAGCTGCATTTTTTATAACTGGTGCAAATGCACAAGATAATTTACCATTACTTGAGCGCATAAATAAAAACGGCTACGAAATTGGCAATCATACTTACTCGCATCCTAACATAAGCGAAGTAAGTACCGCTCGTGCAGAGTTAGAAATGAAAAGCACAAGACTGCTTATAGAAGCCGTTACAGGAAAAAGTACTGTGTTGTTTAGAGCGCCATTTAATGCAGACTCCGAGCCTACAAACGTAGCAGAAATTATACCAATAGCATTAAGCAAAAAAAATAATTATTATACCATTGGCGAAAGTATTGACCCTAGAGATTGGGAGGATGATATTAGTGCCGATAGTATATACAAAAGAGTAGTTACACAATACGAAGCCAATCCAAACAAAGGTGTTATTTTATTGCACGATGCTGGTGGCAACAGAAGAGCAACTGTAATAGCCTTGCCAAAAATAATTGCATATTTCAAAAATAAAAATGTACAAATAACTACCATTGGAAATATTTTAGGAAAAACGGCTGAGGAAATAATGCCATCGGTTGACAAAGATTTTGCATCGATAAATAGCGTAGTGGCATTTTCTATTTTTGGTTTTAAGAAAACGGTAGCTGTGCTTTTTATTATAGCTTTTATTTTAGGGTTGATAAGAATTTTTTCAGTTTTGTCATTTGCATTGTTGCAAAGAAAAAAATCGAAAAAAGAAAATGTATTTTTATTAGCCAATACAAAACAACCGGCGGTAAGTATTATTGTACCTGCATACAACGAGCAAGTAACTATTGCCAGAACCATTGAAAATTTATTGCTACAAAATTACCCAAACTTCAATATTATTTTTGTAGATGATGGTAGTAAAGATGAAACGTACAACATCATAAAAGAAAAATACAGCACAAATAATAAAGTAGAAATACATACAAAAGAAAATGGAGGAAAAGCCACTGCATTAAATTTTGGAATTAATTTATCTAAAAATGATTTTGTAGTTTGTATAGATGCCGATACTGTTTTGTTGCCAAATGCAATACAAGAAATGATGCGTTTTTTTGTAAACGAAAAAGTAGGCGTAGTAGCAGGAAATGTGAAAGTAGGCAACCAAAAAAATCTGCTTACAAAGTGGCAAGCTATAGAATATATAACAGCACAAAATATAGATAGGCGGGCTTTTGATTATGTAAATGGAATTGCTATTGTGCCAGGTGCTATTGGTGCTTTTAGAAAGGAAGCTATTTTAAAAGCAGGAAGTTTTACAGCAGATACTCTTGCTGAGGATTGTGATATTACCATACGTATAAATAAATGTGGTTACATTATTCGCAATTGCAATACTGCCATTGCAATGACAGAAGCGCCCGAAACCATACAGCCACTTTTAAAACAAAGAATAAGATGGAGCTATGGTGTAATGCAAAGTTTTTGGAAAAACAAACATGCTTGTTTTAACCCCAAATACAAAGGCTTAGGCTTACTTGGGCTTCCAAATATTTTATTGTTTCAAATTATTTTACCCTTGCTTTCGCCTATTGCAGACTTGCTATTTATTTTTAGTTTGTTTTGGCAAAGCAGTCAGATAAAAGGAAACGATCATTTAATCGTTAGTTATTTATTATTGTTGTTGGTAGATTTAATTTTTTCTGCCATTGCATTTTATTTTGAAAAAGAATCGTTTAAAAAATTGTGGTACGTTATTCCACAAAGAATTTTTTATAAGCCATTAATGTATGTTGTAATAATAAAAGCAACCGCAAAAGCATTGAAAGGCGAAACGCAGTTATGGGGCACTTTGAAACGCACAGGCAACATGAGCACGATTACACAAAATATTTAAAATTGACAACCTAACTTAGTTGTAGTTTATACTTCCCTTAACAATTACATGTATACATTTACTTAAATTTAAATCGACCAAAAATGAGTTTTATTCCACCCATTGTAGAAAAAATAAACAGTTTATTTGAAAACGATAATACAAGCCCTAGTTATGATTATTGCGAAAACTTAGATGATGGCCGTGGTTTTACTTTTGGTAAAATAGGATTTACAACGGCAAATGGAGATGGATACGATTTAATAAAAGAATATTGTGCAAGCAATCCAAACAGCGGTTTAAAACAATATTTACCAACCTTAAAAGAATTGGCCAACGAGGAAAATGATGATACAGATAATTTGCAAGGTTTTGAACAAGCATGGGCAAATGAAGCTATGCAAACCGCTGCAACACAAGATAAATTGGCTTACGAAGTGTACGGAAAACCTGCGGTAGACTATTGCAATATGCTTGGTTTAAAAAGTACCATGGCTATTGCTTGCTTATACGACACCACTGTACAACATGGCGATGGTGATGATGATGATAGCGTTGGCGCATTGCTTGACAGAACAACCGAGGCAATGGGCGGCAGCCTTTCTGGAAAAAATAAAGATGGAGACAATTGCGATACGATTCAAAACCCAGAGATTGAGTTTTTGGATGCATTTTTGGTAGAAAGAAAAAAATGTTTGCTCAACCCTGCTAATAAAGATACGAGAGATGAGTGGAGAGAATCTGTAGATAGAGTAACGGCATTAAAAAATTTATTAGACACAAACAATTTAGCATTAACTGGTACCATTCATATTAAAAGTAATGATTGGGATACCCAAATAACTTAACCTATGTTTTTTATCCAACTTCCTCCTACCGATACCTTGCCTGCTGTTGTGCAAAAACTAAATTCATTATTTGAAAACGATAGTGTAGATCCTAACTATGATTATATAGAATACTTGGCAGATGGGCGAGGTTTTACTTTTGGTAAAGTTGGATTTACAACGGCTACTGGCGATGGATTTGATATTATAAGAGAATACACAGAATCTGTAAAAGATAGCAAGTTGGTTTACTATGTAGATGTATTAAAAAAGCTAGCAAGAAAACATAGCGATGATACTACAGACCTTGTTGGTTTTGCAGATGCTTGGCGGAGCGAGGCACAAAAAACAAAATACTTTCAAGATAAAGTTTCTTTTGAATTATACGGAAAACCAGCGATAGATTATTGCCAATTATTGGGATTGAAATCTACCCTTGCGCTTGCCATTGTATATGATGCCATTGTACAACATGGAGACGGGAAAGATAAAGATGGCATAAGAAAAATATTTAAACATACTATAAAGAGTGTAGGCGGTACCCCAAGCGGCCGTACACATAAAGACAAGCGTTGCGACGAAATGCCAGATAGTGAAATTCTATTTTTAGAAGCATTTTTACAAAGCAGAAGAGAAATTTTAGAAGATGCACATGATGATGATTCTAGAGAAGAATGGCAAAAATCTGTAGGTAGAGTAGATGTATTTAAAGGTTTATTGGACAGTAAGAATTTAGATTTGAAAATGCCATTACAAATTGTAAGCGAAGAATGGAATGCAGTAATAAAATAACATAATGAACTTACCTTTGCAACACCAAAACTTTTGTGTGTGCAATTGAATAATAAAAAACTTACTAGGCTTTTACAAAAAGCTTACTCCGCTGAAAAAGCTGCTGCCTTTGCTTACCAAGGGCATGCAGGCTCTGTAAAAGATGCTACACAAAAAGCATCCATCAAACAAATTGAAATAGACGAATGGCATCATAGGGCATGCGTACTTTCTATTATGAACGAATATCATATTCCCATTTCAAAATATTATGAAATAAGAATGTATGTGGTAGGGAAAGTTATTCATATTAGCTGTTACATCATAGGATGGTTTATGCCTTTTTATTTTGCTGGATCATTAGAAAGTGGCAATGTGTGTGAATATTTTAGAATGATGCATTATTTTCATGAGATTGGTATTACCAAACACGACCAGGATTTATATGACATGGGTATAAAAGAAAAAGAGCATGAAATTTATTTCTTAAGTAAAATAAAAAACAATAAGCTACTTCCTTTCTTTGAAAAAATATTTTCTTGGGGCGATAAGAAAGCGTTTAATAATGTGGATTTAGGTAAAAAATATCCTATAGAGATGAGTGATTTGTATTGTAAAAAATAAATAAACTTTAATTTATTTTAAAGCTGAAATATAAAAAGGCGAAGCAATATATTTCAATCACTTCGCCAAACCCTCAAAGCATAATTTTTATTTTATAGCGGCCTTGCTATTTGTAATCGTTTCGGCAGTTTTTATCAATTCTATACATTCTTTTCTATAGCCTTCAACATCAGCACCTATAGCTGCATAGGCCATGGCAAGCACTTTTGTATAATTGGTATTTCCCTTGTATTCACTATTGCGAAGCAGCATAGCGAAGTTGGCTACCGCAGCTGCAAAGCGGAAATTATCAGATGTTTTTGCAAAAGAAATATCCTCATCCTTTACAGTATAAGATATCAAATCGCTTTTGTCTTTGCTTGGTGCTTTGTATCTAAATTTTATGGTGAGTAACTCATCACTAAATTTTGCAACAACCATTTCGTTATCATTTGCCGCTTGGTATTTTAACGGATCAGTATCTTCCAGTAAATCCGATTCTGTACCAGCAGGAATTATTTCGTACAAAGCAGTAACAGTGTGCCCACTGCCCAATTCGCCGGCATCTTTTTTATCGTTGTTAAAATCTTCTTTGTTTAGTATTCTGTTTTCATAGCCTATTAATCTGTAGCCTGCAACTTTTGCAGGATTAAATTCTAGTTGCAATTTTACATCTTTGGCAATGGTAAAAAGTGTACCACCAAATTCGTTCACCAATACTTTTTTTGCTTCGCTAATATTATCAATATAAAAATTGTTGCCGTTTCCTTTGTCTGCCATTTGTTGCATTTTACTATCCTTATAATTACCCATGCCATAACCAAGTGCAGTCAAGTAAACGCCGTTGTTTCTTTCTTTTTCTATCAAGCGCACCATATCGTCATCGCTGCTTACACCTACATTAAAATCGCCATCGGTACAAAGTATTACTCTATTATTGCCATCTTTTACAAAATTTTCTAGTGCCGTTTTATACGCTAATTGTATGCCTTCGCCACCAGCTGTTGAGCCGCCACTTTCTAATGCATCAATAGCTTTTTTTATTTTATCTTTTTCTGTACCACTTGTTGCGGGTAGCACTAGCCCTGCGTTTCCTGCATATACCACCATAGATATTTTATCTTTTTCACGCAACTGGTCTGTAAGCAATTTTAAAGACGCTTTTACCAATGGCAATTTATTTTCTTCGCCCATTGAGCCAGAAACATCTATCAAAAAAACAAGGTTAGATGCTGGCAAATTTTCTGTTGGTATTGTTTTGCCTTGCAAACCCACAAGCAATAATTTATGTTGTTTGTTCCAAGGGCAATCACCCATTTCTGTATTAAAAGAAAATGGATCGTTATTGGTTGGTTGAGGATATTGGTATTTAAAATAGTTTATCATTTCTTCTGTACGCACAGCACCTGCAGGTGGAAGTTGCCCTTGATTTAAAAACCTACGCACATTGCTATACGAAGCAGCATCTACATCTATGGAAAAAGTAGAAACCGGATTATCAGTTACATTTTTAAAGCCATTTTCTACAATATTTGAATAAGCTTCGGTATTAGATTCTTCATCATCATCATTAGAATAAAAATATGAAGTTGAATTTGCTTGTGAATAAGTACCAACTTGCAGCCCACTTACCTTTCCATTTAAAGAAGTTGTAGCATAACCTACAGATGCAGATTTTCTTTTTGAACCATAAGTAGTAACCACTACTTCATTTAATTCTTGAGCCCTCTTTTTTAAAACAATATTTATAATGCTTCTTTTGTTAATCAACACTTCGTATTCATTAAATCCAATAGCAGAAAATACAAGTGAGATAGCACTTTCTGGAGTGGATAATTTATACTGCCCAGTTACATCTGAAGCTGCAGCTGGTTTTGCCCCTTTTATTTTTACCGATGCAAACGAAACCGGGTTTCCTTGTTCATCTGTAATTTTACCTGTAATAACTCTATCTTTTTTTTGCTGAAATGCTACCATTCCAATAAATAGGATTGGAAGCATAAGGAGAATAATTTTTTTCATAATAAATGTTTTTTGAATGAGAAAATGATGTTTGGTAAACATTCTTTTAGGGTAGATGCTAAAATTTTGTGAAATACATAACCCTTTGTAAAAAAATAATTTTATAACTTTATACCGTTGGCATTCATAAAAAAAATATCATCCTCTTTTAGCGACAGCGTACTTGTGCAACAATACAAGGACACTAGCAATATGGATACCCTTGGAGATTTATATGGTCGCTACATGGATTTACTATATGGTGTATGCCTAAAATATTTTAAAGAGCCCGATGAGGCCCAAGATGCAGTGATACATATTTTTGAAGAGTTGGTAACCAAGCTAAAAAAGTACGAGATAGATAATTTTAGAGGGTGGCTCTATCAATTGGCTAAGAACCATTGTTTAATGAAATTGCGGAGTAAGAAGAGCCAACCTGTTAATGTTGATACCGACCTTATGCATTTGCAAGAAAATATGCATCTAGATGATGTAATGGAAAAAGAAACAAACTTAATAGTGATGGAACACTGTATAGAGCAACTTCCAACAGAGCAAAAAACGGCTATACAACTCTTTTACTTGCAAGAAAAATGTTATAAAGAAATAGCTGATACGACAGCGTTGGATATAAATAAAGTGCGAAGCTTTATACAAAATGGTAGGCGAAATTTAAAAATATGTATGGATAAAACCGCTTTGCAAAAAGCAGAATAAATGAACAACGAAAAAAAATATACCGCAGCAGATTTTGCAAGTTATCATGCAGGTACTATGCCCGCACAGGATATGCATGTGCTAGAAAAAGCCGCATTGGAAGATCCATTTTTATCCGATGCATTAGAGGGTTATGTGCATACCAATACAGCCGTGGCAGATGTAGAAACGCTAAAAGGAAAACTTTCTGCAAAAGAAAGCGAAACAAAAGTTTTTGCGTTATCATCCAATAAAACATGGATGCGTGCCGCTGCATCTATAGCCATTGTGTTTGGAATAGGTTATTTGTTTTATACTGTAAATAAAAAAGATGAGGTAACTACGCCACTTGCCAAAAATGAAACCAAAAATGAAATAAAACAAGAATTTAATGCCGATACTGTAGCTACTGAAAAAAGCAATGATGCTGTTGCAAATAATACTCCGCAAGTACCTACAGTTTCTGGCACTATTACAACAGTAAAACCAAATACAATAACATTTACAGATGTACATTCAAATCTTGATTCTACAACAAGTTCATTAGCTGCAAATGAATTTTCAGTTACGCCTGGTACATATATACAACAAGCTCCTGCTGCACCAGTAACTGCTAAAGTTGAAGAAGTGGCTGCTCAAGCTGATTGGGCGAAAAGCGAACAGAAAAATGCTGATGATGTAAAAAGTAAAGAAGTATATAAAGATTTAGGTTTAAACAACAGAACACAAAACAACAACGCTACAAACTATTATAATTATAGCGGTATTGTACAAAATCCTGCTGGTGGCCCTATGCAAAATGCTACTATAAAATTAAAAAATACCAATCTTGCTACGCAAACAGACACTAAAGGTAGATTCAATTTTAAAGCTACAGATAGTATTGCTAGTGTATCTATAGCGGCTGTGGGTTACGATAGAAAAGATGCGTTGCTAAATTCAAACGCTTCTCAAGTTTTTAGATTGGATAACAAAAATAGTAATTTGAACGAAGTAGTAGTAACGAGTGTGGGGACAAAACGGAAAAGTGCAAGTGTTGGCTATAGCACTACAACCGTTTCAGAAAAAGCACTTGCAGGAAAAATAGCTGGCGTAAATGTTTCAACAGAAAATGACAAGTATGCAACATTAAAAAAAGTAAAGGGAATACAAATTGATAGTAGTAAATATAATTTGGAAGCCAAATCTTTTTACAACTTTGTAAAACAAAATATAAAACCAGAGTTTGATGAATATGGTAATGTGTATAAAGGTAATGTAGTATTATCTTTTACGGTAAATAAAAAAGGAGATACGAGAAAAATAAAAGTAGAAAAATCCTTAAATGAAAAATGCGATACACAAGCCATTCAATTATTAGAAACTGGTCCTAGTTGGTATTTTCCCGCAGGTGAAAGAAGAACTGTGGTTGTTGAATTTTAATTTTACTATTACTTAAAAGAAGAAATACTTCTGCTACATAAAAATGTATATTGCAATCATAATTACATTTTATGCAGCAGCTACTCAATAGCAAATCTTCTATCTGGCTTAGGCAACGTACTATTTACATTATTTATTTTATTGGTATTAATGCGCTCAATATTCAATCGGTAATTACTGGCAGAATGAATGTTTGGAAAATTTTTAGATTTTCATATTCCCATTTTATAGAACATAAAAATATTTATGCCTTTTGGCCAAAAGATTGTTTCGATCAATACCAATACAGTCCTAGCTTTCCTGTACTATTTGCTCCGTTTGCAATACTACCAAGCTATATTGGTTATTTTATTTGGAACAATTTAAGCATGATGCTAATGCCTTATGTAATATTTAAATTGAAAGGGATTAGCAATGAAAAAAAATGCATTATGTGTTATATAGCATTGCTTGATATGCTAACCTGTATGCAAGGCACCCAAACAAACGTGATGATTGGAGTGCTGATGGTATTGGCTTTTTTATCTTTCGAAAATAAAAATTATTGGATTGCTGCATTTGCAATTGCGGCTGGCGCATACATTAAAATTTATCCCATCGTAGCGGCTTCTTTATTTTTATTGTATCCAAATAAAATAAAATTTATTTTCCGATTTGTAATAGCAATGATGGTGATTGGAGTTTTGCCATTGCTTTTTGTAAAACCACACGAGCTTGTTACACTTTATCATAATTGGTATGCAGAATTGGTAATAGACCAAGGAGATAATTATGGTAAAATTTCGCTCACAGGCTTAATACAAGCTTATTTTCATATTTCAGATTTGGGTAAATTGCTTGTGCAGATTGCAGGTGTATTTGTGTTTTGCTTGATGTATGTACGATACAAACTTTTTGAATCGTACAATTATCGATTGTATTTTTTGAGTGCTATTTTAATTTGGGTTACAATCTTCAATCATGCATCAGAAATATATGGTTATGCCATTGCTATTTGGGGCGTGGGCATTTGGTATGCTTTGCAAAAACCTAGCAAGGCGCTTAATGTATTTATGGTATTATTTGTTTTCTTTGGTACATTCCTTTCTATAGATCCTACACCACATATTATTCTAGATTATATTTATGAGCATGGGCTAAAGGCATTGCCTTTTACCATTATGTTCGTCGTAATAGTTTGGCAAATGTTGAAAGAGAAATCTGATATATTTTCTTTAAAGCATGAAGCTTAAATGGTTTTTGTAATAGGGTTTAATAATCTATCACCTGTTCTTTCATCTCTGGCAATGCTCGCCAATCGTATTGCTGGTTGCGTAGCTGGGGTTCAAAGCCCGCCATGCGTATAGAATCTTGAATGGTATTGGATGTAAACCGATGCGGTGCACCGGCTGCACTCACTACATTTTCTTCAATCATTATACTTCCAAAATCGTTTGCACCAGCATTTAAACAAATTTGTGCTACCTCTTTACCAACGGTGAGCCAGCTTGCTTGTATGTTTTTTACGTTAGGTAACATTATTCTGCTCATAGCAATCATGCGAATATATTCTTCGGGCGTGGTAAGGTTATGAACGCCTCGTATGCGGGCAAGCAATGTATCTGCATCTTGAAAAGTCCATGGAATAAATGCTAAAAACCCTTTTGCATCTGCTGGCTTTCTGCTTTGCACTTCTCTTATTTTTACAAGATGATCAAAACGCTCTTCCAAAGTTTCTACATGCCCAAACATCATGGTAGCAGAGGTTGTAATGTGTAGTTTATGTGCTTCGTGCATTACATCTAACCATTCTTGTGCGCCACATTTCCCTTTGCTTATTAGTCGTCGTACTCTATCAGTTAATATTTCTGCACCTGCGCCCGGCAAGCTATCCATGCCTGCTGCTTTTAGTGCTACGAGCACTTCTTTGTGCGTGCTTTTTTCTAGCTTGGTTATATGTGCTACTTCTGGTGGGCCAAGGGTGTGTAGCTTAATATTTGGGTAAAGGCTTTTTAATTCTTTAAACAAATTTACATAAAATGATAAACCAAGCTCTGGGTGATGACCACCTTGCAGCAACAATTGATCGCCACCATACATAATGGTTTCTTCTATTTTCTTTTTGTACGTTGCTATATCTGTTATGTAGGCATCTTTATGGCCAGGTATGCGATAAAAATTGCAGAACTTACAATTGGCAGTACACACGTTGGTGGTGTTTACGTTTCTATCTATCTGCCAGGTTACTTTGCCGTGTGGCACTTGTATTTTTCTACATTCATTTGCTACAAACATTAATTGTGTAAGTGCAGCGTTTTCAAACAAAAAAACGCCTTCTTCTACAGTAAGAAATTCAAAGGCTAGGGCTTTTGCCAATAAGTCATCTACGTTCATAAAACCAATTTTTTATTGCTTTGCAAAATTACATTCATTAACTTGTATTATTAAATTATTCCTCCATAAAAACGATTATTATTATATTATGGTTTTTTGCTTCACAAAATTGTGTAGCGCAAAATAAAGGAAAGGTTGAACCTGCTCATTTGCTAGAAACAATTCCTATAAAAATTTATACGGGCGGTGTAATTGTTCTAGAAGCAAAATTGAATAATATTTCCGAGCCGCTCAATTTCATTTTAGATACTGGTAGTGGAGGTATTTCCTTAGACTCGTCTTCATGTGCAGAATTTAAAATTTCATCAAGACTTACAGATACACTTGTGAGTGGTATTGGCGGCACAAAAAATGTTGCTTATGTATTTAATCAAACCTTAACTACTGGCAAACTTAAAACTGAGCATCTTAATTTTTATATAAACGATTATAGTTTACTCAGCAGTGTTTATGGCGAAAAAATTGATGGTATTATTGGTTTCGGATTATTAAGCAGGTATATTTTTGATATTAATTTCGATTCGTCATTTATAAAAATTTATAGCCCAGGCAAATTTAAATACGAAAGAGGCGGCACAATGTTGTATCCAACTTTTTCGAGATTGATGGCACATTCTATTGGCATTAAAGACAAGGTAAAATTATCTAGCAATGTTTATTTTGATACTGGCGCAGGACTTTGTTTGCTTTTAACCGAAAATTTTTTAAGAGACAATAAAATTTTGTTGCCTCGCAGAAAGCCTGTAGTTACAGAAGTACAAGGGTTAAATGGAAAAAAGAAAATGCGATTAACTGTGGTAAAACGATTACAAATTGGACCATATTATTTTAGAAATGTGCCTACAAATTTGTACGACGATGAAGATAATGTAACCTCTTATCCATACACTGCGGGTCTATTGGGCAACGATATTTTGCGCCGATTTAATCTTATTCTCAACTACCCTTCAAGAGAAATATATTTAAAACCAAATACTAGCTTCAATGACCCATTTGATTATGCATATACTGGTATGACTTTGTATAGTTACAACAATAAAATTATTATTGATGATATTGTTACAAAATCTCCCGCAGAAAAAGCGGGCTTAAAAAATGGAGATGAAGTTATTTGTGTGTCCAATGATTGCAATGGAAAAATTCAGACATACGAAAACCTATTACAAAAAGCACGAGAGGCTGTAAGAATGATAATAAAAAGAGATGATAAAGCGCTATTTATTTCGTTATATCCAGTAAGTATTCGGTAGCTTCAGCTATTTTACACATCTTTTAAAATCATTTCTCCCTTCGTAATCCACGATGTGCCAAATGCAAACAATGCTATACTTTCTAGTACTAATGTTGGTTTGTATTTTGCAAAAATTGTTTCTAAGTTGCCAACAAAATTATATACAGCAATAAGCGCAATACAAACAATAATAATAATTCCGCAGGTTACATAAATTCGATTCCTAATTTTTTTATGTTTGGTCATTGGTTTTGTAGGATCTGTTTTGGTAAATAAAAAAATAGAGAAATAAGCAAAGCTAGCAAACAACAATGCGGCAGCTGAATAATGAACTACATTTAATGATGTAATTTTGTTGATAGAAATATATTCACAAATAGAATCTGTACTAGGATTAGTTGGAAAGAATGCTACCAACAAAGCAAATACCGCTGCAAAGTTTGCCACAATCCCATCTTGTTTATCTACACCTTTGTAAAAAAATAAAAACATAGCTACGGCACATAAGGATCCTACAAAATAATTGCCCATAATAGTATAATAATAATGGCTGATAGATGGCTGCAACTGTGTGCAATCTGTCAAGCTCCATGTGCCAACTACTAAAATGATTGGAAGAAAAAATCCTACAAACCCCAATCCTATTCTTAGGTTTAAATAAGAAATTACAAAAGCATTGTTGTGGTCATTTTGCATAAGATTTTTTTGTGAGGTTCAAATGGTATAAATAATTATTTCAATTCAAAAAAAGAATTTATTTCTTAAGCATTGGGTTGTTTAAAAGTAATAAATATTTTCTTAAACCATTGTTACGAATTTTTTAAGACGCCCAACCTTAAACTTTAAACTTTGAACCTTTAACTTTCAACTTTCCTATCTTCGCACTATGAATTTTTCAAACAAAAGCTTGTCAAAAGAAAAACTTATTGGCTTGTACAAATCTATTTTGCTCCCTCGCATGATAGAAGAAAAAATGCTCGTGCTTTTGCGCCAAGGAAAAATATCTAAATGGTTTAGTGGTATTGGCCAAGAAGCCATATCGGTAGGTATTACAGCCGCCTTGCAGCAAGACGAATGGATAATGCCTTTACATAGAAACCTAGGAGTTTTTACAGGTCGCAATATGCCACTCAGCAAATTGTTTATGCAATGGCAAGGCAATAAAGAAGGGTATAGCAAAGGGCGAGAACGTAGTTTTCATTTTGGTAGCAAAGAGCATCATATATGTGGAATGATTTCGCACCTTGGGCCGCAGCTGGCTATTGCCGATGGCGTAGCATTGGCATACAAATTAAAAAAGCAACAAAAAGTATCGCTAGCATTTACAGGCGATGGTGGTACAAGCGAAGGCGATTTTCATGAAGCATTAAACACAGCAGCAGTGTGGGACTTGCCAGTAATATTTGTAATAGAAAATAATGGTTACGGCCTTAGCACTCCTGTAAACGAACAATACCGTTGCGAAAATTTGGTGGACAAAGCCAAAGGATATGGCATGGAAGGTGTGCGCATAGATGGAAATAATTTATTGGAAGTTTACGATACCATAAAAGGTATTCGAGAGTATTGTATAAAAAATCAAAAACCATATTTAGTAGAGTGTATGACCTTTCGTATGCGTGGGCACGAAGAAGCCAGCGGTGTAAAATATGTACCGCCCGAATTATTTACCCAATGGGAAAAGAAAGACCCCGTAAAAAATTATGAAGCTTGGTTGCTCGCAGAAAAATATGTAACCGAAACAGAAATTGAAAAAATAAAAACCGATACAAAAACATACATAGAAACAGAATTAGCAGAAGCCTACAAAGCCAATAAAATTGTAGCAAATACCGAAGAAGAAATTGGGGATGTATATGCTAAGCTGACAACAGACGACAGACAACGGACAACAACGATTTATGATAACTCCAAAGTATCAACAAACGAGAAACGAGAAACAAGAAACGAACCAAACGAGAAACGAGAAACGAGAAACGAAACAGAAAAAAAATTCATTAACGGCATAACCGACGCCCTAAAACAATCCATGCAAAAACATGAGAATTTAATTTTAATGGGGCAAGATATTGCAGAGTATGGTGGTGCATTTAAAGTAACAGAAGGGTTTGTAGAATTGTTTGGCAAAGATCGTGTACGCAATACCCCTTTGTGTGAGAGCGCCATTGTAGGCAGCGCATTGGGCTTAAGTTTAGAAGGATATAAATCCGTAATGGAAATGCAATTTGCAGATTTTGCTACAGTGGGTTTCAATCAAATAATAAATAACCTAGCTAAAATACATTACCGTTGGGGGCAAAATGCCGATGTGGTTATACGTATGCCTACGGGCGGTGGTGTGGGCGCAGGGCCGTTTCATAGCCAAAGTAACGAGGCTTGGTTTGTACATACACCTGGGTTAAAAGTGGTTTACCCATCTACGCCAGAAGATGCAAAAGGTTTAATGATAGCAGCTATAAACGACCCTAACCCTGTATTGTTTTTTGAACACAAAGCTTTATACAGAAGTGTGAGCGGGCAAGTACCAGATGAGTATTATGAAATAGAAATTGGTAAAGCAAGACATGTACAGCATGGCAATGATATAACCATTATTACATACGGTGCAGGTGTGCATTGGGCAATGGAATATGCCGAAAAAAATAAAGAAGTAAGTATAGAAATATTAGACTTGCGCACATTATTGCCATTAGATTTTGTTGCTATTAAAAAGGTTACAGAAAAAACAGGAAAAGTGTTGATACTACACGAAGATTCGCTCACCGGAGGCATTGGCGGAGAAATAGCCGCATGGATTGGCGAAAACTGTTTCGATAAATTGGATGCACCAGTAATGCGTTGTGCAAGTTTAGATACACCCATTCCATTTAGTATAGAACTAGAAAAAAACTTTATGGCTTATGGTAGATTGGGAGAAATGGTAGAGAAGCTATTGAATTATTAATGGCTATTTTCTAAAAATAGTTTTGGTTAAAATAAGCCAACAACAATTAAACAATTTATCAATAAAGCAATGTAAGAATGCCAGAACTTTTTATCATAGCAGGTTGTAATGGTGCAGGAAAAACAACTGCAGCTTATAATTTATTGCCAGAGGTTTTTGATACAACAGAATTTATAAATGCCGATGAAATAGCCAGAGGAATAAACCCAAAAAATGTGGATGCAGCCGCTTTTGCAGCAGGTAAAATAATGCTACAAAAAATTGATGACTGTATAAAAGAAAAAAGAAATTTTGCATTTGAAACTACACTTTCGGGATTAACCTATTTAAAAATAATTGAGTATGCAAAACAAGAAGGGTTTACTATAACAATGTTTTTTGTTTATGTAAATAATGTAGAAATAGCAATTGATAGGGTAGCGCTTAGAGTTAGCAAAGGCGGACATAATATTCCAACCGAAACAATAAAAAGGCGATTTGATAAAGGGTTGATAAACTTATGTAAGTATTTAAAAATAGTAGATAATTGGTACTTAATGGATAACTCGTTATCAGATTATAAAGAAATAGCAAAATCAATATTAAATAAAGAAGAAATAAATAACTTTGAGATATTCAATAAAATCGTTGGAAAATGAATAATACTAAAACCATAAGCGAAGACCTTTCTAAAAAAATACAAGTCGCAATGGAAAGGGCAAAAAATAGATTGATTGTAGAAACAAAAGCCCTCAATACGTACATCGTTGTATCCGACGGCAAAGGCGGCACAAAAAAAATCTACGCAAAAGATTTATAAAATAATAAATGATAAATAATAAATGCTAAATAATAAATAATCTATTCCCCAATACCCATCATCTTTTTGTAATGGTATGATGCATTTAAAACATACTGATTAAATTCTATCAAACTACTCGTGCTTACAAACTCATAAGATGGCCTGTACCAAATTAAAAAAGTATCCAACGCAGCACCTTTCAATTGTGTAATACGACCCACAAAATTTTTACTAAAACGATAGCTTACATATTTTTCTTGTTCTTCAGCTTCAAGCCTTAGTTGAAAAGCCTTTAATCGTTTGTTTCTTTTAAACCGAAATAAATTGATAAGCGCATTGGCATCTAACCCTACGCCACCGCCTGGCGCAATAGATGTACCAATACCTTCTTTTTGAAACGAAAAAACTTCTGCATAGTTCTGCCTGTTTTCTAAAGAATCTTGCCTGTGATTTTTTGCATATACAATTACTTCTTTTAATAAAGTGAACTTGCTTTTTACATTTAAATGTATAGAAATATCAAACTGCTCTGGGTTTGGAATGCTAGCCACAGCAAATTTTTGTGTAGGTTTGTTATTAAACACAAAATATATAGAATCTCCTTTTTTAGCAACAATACTATAATGCCCAAGCGAATCGGTAATGGCAACTTTGCCCCCTGTGTTTATTACTTGCACGCCCTCTACATAATTTATTTTGCTTTTATCTAGCACTGTACCGCTTACCCTTATTTGTGCGTAAGATGGTTTATTGTAAAAGCAAAAAATAAAAAAAGTAAAAAAAATACGCAAAAGCTTGGTTGTTTTATGTGGTAATATTACGGCAGAAAATGATAAGGAAGTTAATAGATAGGTTTATTTAACAGGAATTTGAGAACAGCGTAAAAATACGAGTACAATTCAGAAGGCAATAAAAACACTACACGGCAATGTTAAAAATACTACATAGAAATAGAATGATATAAAAAGAAAAAATAGCAGATATAGAAAACACCTAAAATTAGCCGAAACTCAAGCTAACAAAGCGTTTGCTCATTTAGTTTGGCTTTGTTGTTTAATTTCTATTTACCTAGTATTGGTATCTAGGGGCATAAAAACTTCCATTTTTGAAGAAATAATAAGCCCATTTTGCGTCGTGTTTTTACGATTTTGGCCATCAAAAAAGGTCAAACGTTTTAACATCTTATTCACAAAGTTATCCACAATTTGTTAAATGATGGGCATATCTACCATTTCAATTGTATAACATGCAAATTTTATTATATAAGTATTGGGCTACTTAACATTTTATTATAATGCTAACGATGCATATACCCACATTTTTAAGTTTTTCTGATAAAAGTTTAAAAAAAATATCCCACAAAAATAATTTTTGCAATGTTTGTTGGTTCAGAAATAAAGTCTATTATTGGATTGTCAAAACTGAATCCATCCATTATCCTATCGGCAATATTTGCCAGAAAAAAACCAAATAGCCAATTGCTAAAACGGTGAAACGCTGACTGTACTTAGTTGTTACAGTTATATTACCATTTTAATATTGAATTTATTTGTACAATTTTTTATTGTTGAATAAGCACTCGATAACAATTGTACAGAATACGCTCGTAAGTATGCAAGTTGTACTTAAGGGAAATTTTTTTTAAAAACGGAACAACAATTTTATAAGAATATAAACACAATAACGAAACACCTATAAACAGCAAGTATGAAAATTTTTATTACCCTCGTTACTGCATTTTTCCGCAGTTTATTAAAATTAACGACTACGCTTACGGGCAACAGCCATGTTACAAACCATACATTGGTTTTAGCGGCAAACAATCAAATTAATCCTGCAAGCCAGGGTGCAAAGCAAGCTAGCAAGCCTGCTTTTTTTGTGTTCGAAAAACTTTTTCCTAGATCTACTATGCTATTAAGTATAGCCCTTGTATTATTAGGAATGGGTGCCAATGCACAGGTTACGGTTACCAACCCCGGTAATACTACACCTGCATTAGCTGCAACATATACTACGCTTGCACTAGCTATAACTGATGTAAATAACAGAACGGCAATAGCAGGGCCTGTTACCATTACATTATCTGCTGCACAAACAGCACCTGCTGGTGGTTATGTTATTCAAAATGCGGCTATCACAGGAGGCTCTAACACCAACAGAATAACTTTTGACGGTGGCGGTAGTACAGTAACTGCTGGAGTAGGTGTAAATACAACTACAGATGCTTTTTTTAAGATTATAGGGACCGACTTTATTACCCTGCAAAACTTTGTGATGAACGAATCTGCGGGTAATACAACTGCTACAACTCAAATAGAGTGGGGGGTGTCGTTGTTGTATCTTACTGCTACAAACGGTTCTCAAAATATTGTTTTACAAAACAACAGCATTACACTAAATAGAACCAACGCAAATTCTATTGCTATATATAGTAACTCTACCCATACTGCCACAGCAGTAGGAACTTTAGCAACTGCTACCTCTACAGCAGGTGGAAACAGTGGGCTGAAGATATATAGTAATACCATTAGCAACGTGAACCAAGGTATAATTGTAGTAGGTCCTACAGCTGTAGCAGATGTAAATACTGGTATTGAAATAGGCGGTACTGGTTTAGGGAATACAATTACAAATTATGGAACGACCACTACAGCTTCTTACATTAACGTATCTGGTACTGTAAATGGTATTCTGGTAAGAAACTCTAATGGATTTGTAATATCAAACAATACAATTACAAGTTCTGCAGGCGGCACAACATTAGGTACTCTAAATGGTATTCAAGTGCCTGCAGCAAGTGCTGCACCAACTGCAACTTTTACCAATACGATTAATAATAATAATATTTCGTTACAAAGTGCTGTAGCAGCTGGTGCCATCAATGGAATTAACTATCCATCAGGTTCGGCATCTACCACAAGTGTGCTTAATGTAAACAATAATAACTTTACGCAGCTTAACCATTCTGTTGCAGGTACTGGAGCAATAACTGCAATAACTGTTGCAAGTTTAAATTTAACAACATCAATCAGCAATAATACTTTTACCAATCTTACTACAAATACAACTGGTTCATTTACATTTATCAGCAATAGCATTACAGTTCCTGCGGGCGGTAGTCAAACCATAAACAATAATTCTATTGTTACGGCATTTAATAAAACAGGTGCAGGTGGTACGGTTACTGGTATTACAAGTGCCGGTAGTTCTACTACTGTTACATCTAATTGGAATAATAATAATTTTTCTAATATAACAGTTACAGGAGCTACAGCAATTACATTTATCAATAGTACCGATGGAGGTACAGTTAATCATAATTTTATTGGTAATACTTTCAGTAATATTACGGGCGGTACCAGTTCAATAATTGGAATAAACTCTAGCTTTGGTGGGGCGAATGGAGGAAATGGAAACCTCGTTTCGAACAATACAATTTCAAATATTACCAGTGCTGCTGCCATTAACGGTATTCAAATTGGCTCAAGTGGTACTACTTCAACAGTTAGTGGTAATAGTGTTTTTGGATTAAAAACAACAGGCGCTTCTCAAATTAATGGAATTATTTCTTCGGCACCTACTAGTTGTAATATTTTTAAAAACAAAGTATATAACCTTGAGGCAAATAATGCTGGAGGTACAGTAAATGGTATTACCGTTTTAGCTGGCTTGCTACATACAATTTCCAATAATCTCATTGGCGATCTTAGGGCCCCAGCATCTACAGTCACTTCACCAGCATCTGCAATAGTAGGTATCAATCTTAATTCTACAACAGTAACTTCAAATATTAATGTTTACTACAATACCATTAATATTAATGCAACTTCATCTGGAGCCAACTTTGCAACATCTGGCATTTTGCATACAGCCAGCACTACAGCTACTACTGCAGCGTTAACTTTACGAAACAATGTTATTGTAAATACCTCTACCCCTACTGGTACCGGCGCAACGGTTGCTTACCGTAGAAGTTCAGGTGTAGCAAGTGCACTTGCTAACTATGCAGCTGCTTCAAACAACAACTTATTTTATGCTGGTGTGCCGGGTACTAGCAATCTAATATACAGTGATGGTACAAGTAGTGCTCAAACACTCGCAGCTTATAAAACTGGTGTGTTTACTGCCGGTACTATTGCTCCAAGAGATGCGCTTTCTGTTTCAGAAAATCCAACATGGCAAAGCACAGTGGGTTCAAGCGCAAATTTCTTAAAATTCGATATAACAACAGCTACCAGCATTGAAAGTGGAGCAGTAAACATTGCTACATTTACAGACGACTTTGGCGGAACAATACGTTTTGGCAATGCTGGTACTACAAGTACGGGTACAGCACCCGATTTAGGTGCATGGGAATTAAATGGTGTTCCATTACCACTTTGTACAGGTACACCTGCTTCATCTACAATTAGTGGTGTAGCGGCTGTTTGTACAGGGTTAGGTACTTCATTAACCTTAAGCTCGGCTTATACCGACATTGGAATTACTTTTCAGTGGTCGTCTAGCATTACACCCGGTGGGCCATACACAACCACTTTAGGTACATCTTCTACACAAGCTACTGGCGCTTTAACAGCTAATGCTTACTATATATGTCTTATTACATGTACCAATAGTGGTCTATCATTTACTACTACCGAAAAATCAGTTTTAGTAAATACATTACCTACAGTTGTTGCTACACCAAGTGCTGCATCTTATTGTACTCCAGGGGGAACAGCAGTTACCATTACTGCAAGCGGAGCATCTACATATACATGGAGCCCAACAACAGGTATAACACCTACCACTGGCCCTTCCGTAGTAGCTACACCAGCTAGTACAACCACATATACGGTAACAGGTACAGATGCTAATGGTTGTATAAATACTGCCACTTCAGCAATAACGGTTGCAGCCTACCCTACAAATGTAACGGCTACGGCTACGCCTAGCACTATTTGTAGTGGAACAACTTCTACTTTAACTAGTTCTGCTACAGCAGTAATTCCAACTACTGTAAGTGCATATACTTTTGCCACAGCAACAGGCGCAAGTTTAGATCCTATGACAGGTGCAACTACAGTAATTACTTCTCCAACAGTTAGTTCTGGAGCAGGTGATGATACACCTTCAGGCGTATTGACATTACCATTCTCATTTAATTTTAACGGAACTGGTTATACCCAATACTCTATTTCACCTGACGGATGGATACGCTTTGGTGGTACAGCTGCTGCAGCTGAATTTACCAATGCCGTTGCAAGTACTGCTAATCTTCCAAAAATTTATGCTTTATGGGATGATTTGGCAACTGGTGCGGATGGAAATGTAAAAACGGTAACAACAGGTACAGCACCATCTAGAATATTAAAAATACAATGGTTTGTAACAAACCCTAGAGTAGTTGCAGGAGCTGCAAATAGCACCTTCCAAGTATGGTTATATGAAAGCACCAATTTGATTGAGTACCGCTATGGTGCAATGGGAGCATCTACTTCAGCTTCTTCTGGAATGACTGGAAGTGCAACCAATTTCCAAAGCATTACTTTTAGTACAAATACAGCTAGCACAGCTACAGCAAATAACGCTATTACTACTTCGCCAGCAAGCGGAAGACTATATAGCTTTACGCCACAAAGTGCTGCGCTATCTTATGCATGGACACCAGTAGCAGATGTGGTTAGTCCGAACACACAAACTACATTAACCAATGCTATAAGTGCAACACAAATATTTACGGTTTCTGCTAACAATGCTGGTTGTACTTCAACCGCTACAACTACGGTAACTGTGGACGCTTTGATTCCATTACCTGCTACTGCATCTACGCCAAATTGCGCAGGAAGCAACTTTACTGTAACTGCAAATAAAACAGGCGGTGGTGCTCCCTTCAGTTATTTGTGGGATGATGGTGCAGGTGGTGTATATGCAGATGCTCAAACGATTACTGCTAACTTACCAGCAGGAACATACTTCTTTAGTTGTAAAATTACAGATGCTTGCGGTGGTGCTGAGTTTTCAGAAGTATCTGTTACTGTAAACGGAGTTCCAACAGTTACACTAGCACCAACACCTGCAAATGCCCTTATTTGTGGTACAGGTTCGGTTAGTTTAGCAGCAAGCGGTGCAGCTACTTATACTTGGTCGCCAACTACAGCTTTAACACCAAGTACAGGCGCAACAGTTTCAGCAAGTCCTTTAGCAACTACAACATATACCGTTACAGGTGCTGATGCAAATGGTTGTATAGCTACTGCTACGCAAACTGTAACTGTGGCAAGCATTCCACAAAATGTAACTGCTACGGCTACACCTGCTACAATATGTAGTGGTGCAACATCTACTTTAACAGGTTCAGCTACTACATCTATTCCTACCACGGTCAATGCTTATACTTTTGGCACATCTACCGGTGCAAGTTTAGATCCGATGACAGGTGCAACAACTGTTATAGTAGCTAATACTACTAGTGGTAGTACTGGTGATGATACGCCATCTGGAGTATTAACATTACCATTCACATTTAATTTCAACGGAACTGCTTTTACACAATACTCAATTTCACCAGACGGTTGGATACGCTTAGGCGCTACTGCTGCTTCAAGTGAATTTTCTAATGCTGTTACTAGCACATCAAACCTTCCAAAAATATACCCAGTATGGGATGATTTAGCAACTGGTACTGATGGTAATGCAAAAGTGGTAACTACAGGTACTGCTCCATCTAGAATATTCAAAATACAATGGTTTGTAACCAATCCAAGGGTACTTACAGGTGCTGCAAATAGCACTTTCCAATTGTGGTTGTACGAAAGTACAAATGCAATAGAGTATCGCTATGGTGCAATGGGTACATCTACTTCTGCATCTTCGGGAATGACAGGTAGTGCAACCAATTTCCAAAGCATTAGCTTTACTACAAATACTGCAAGCATAGCTACAGCTAATAATACGATCACAACATCGCCAGCAAGTGGAAGAATGTATAGCTTTACACCACAAAGTGTAGCTGTTTCTTACGCTTGGGCTCCAGCGGGAGATGTAGTTAGTCCTAATAGTCAAACTACGCTAACTAATCCATTGGCTGCTACTTCAACTTTTACAGTTACAGCAAGTAATCTAGGTTGTACAGCTACAGCTACTACTACTGTTACGGTAGATCCATTAGCATCTACAGCTGCTACTGTTTCTGCAGCACCATATTGTGCAAATAGTAACTTTACCGTTACTGCAAATACAACTGGTGGTGGTGCTCCATTCGTTTATACTTGGAGCGATGGTACAAGTACAACATATCCAAACACACAAACTATAACAGCTAATTTGCCAGCAGGCACTTATGCATTTAGTTGTACAATTACTGATGCTTGTGGTGGTTCTGTTACTTCAGCAGTTTCTGTTGTTGTAAACGGATTGCCAACAGTTACGGTAACACCTACACCAGCAATTGCCCGTATCTGTGGAACAGGCTCGGTTGATTTAGCTGCAAGCGGCGCATCAACTTATACATGGTCGCCAACCACAGGCTTAACACCAACCACTGGTTCTCCAGTTACGGCAAGCCCTACAGGCACTACAACATATACGGTTACAGGTACTGATGCTAATGGTTGTGTAAGCACAGCTACACAAACCGTAACGGTAGGTCCAGCTGTATCGTTTACTTCAATTACAGCAACACCTGCTACTATTTGTGATGGCTCTACCTCTGCATTAAATGCAGTGGCAATAACTACGCCTTCACTTAATTATACGGTAGCTTCTATAACTCCATCTCCTGAAACACCAAGTGGTACGCCAACTGTACTAGCTGCAGCAGGCGTTTTCACACCAGCACCTTCTGGTACTGCTGCAACTCCACAAGATGATGGATATTGGGATGGAATTGCTCTTCCATTCTCGTTCAATTTCTATGGCGTGAATTACAGCACGGTTAGAATTAGTACAAATGGTAATGTACAATTTGGTGCTGTTAGCGGTACAGGTGGAAATCCAGGTGCTGCTTCTTGGACACCACAAACTATTCCAACAGCAGGCGGTAACTTAGATAATTTCATTGGAGGTCCAATGATGGATCAAGATATTAGAACGGCTACAGGTGGTACGTTACGTTATTTCGTGAACGGCACTTCGCCTAATCGCAAATTCGTAATCAGTTACGAAGCTTGTAAGGTATTTAGCTCTACAGATGCAAATACATCACAAATTATTTTAAATGAAAATGGAACGGTAGATGTATTGTTGTTAGGAGGTGGCTTAGTGGCTACAACTACCAAAGCAATTGGTATTGAAAATGTTGGCGGTACATTAGGTGTTGCTGCTCCAGGTAGAAATGCAGGAGCATGGACAACTGCAGCAAATGAAGCATGGAGATTTAGCCCACAAGCTTTAAACTATGCTTGGACACCAGCTACAGGCTTAGTAGCTTCAGCCACTATTGCTAACCCAACAACACCAGCATTAAGTGCTACTACTATTTATACGGTAACTGCTACAGAAGCAGCTTCAGGTTGTTTTGCAACAGGAAACGTAACTGTTACGGTTAATCCAAATTATACAATCACTGCTTCGGCAGGACCTAACGGTACTATTTCACCAAGTGGTGTTACTACACTTTCTTGTCTTGGAACAGGAAGTCAGGCTTATACAATTTCACCAAGTATTGGATATGGCATTGCTGATGTATTGGTTGATGGCGTATCTGTAGGAGCGGTAAGCACTTATACTTTCACAAGCGTAACTACATCGCATACAATAGCTGCTACATTTGCTACATTACCTGTAGTTGAATCAGACCCAGCATTGGTAGCTATAAATCTTACAGATGCTTCTACCAATTTGATTAATGCAAACTTAATACCATACCTAGCGGTTAATACCCTTAACGTTCCAATCCTAAACTTTAGTTTGGAGCATGCTGTACCAAGCGGTACTATTAAGGTTCAAATTGATTTAGGCGATAAATTTGTCCTAAACAATCCTGCAGCTTTACCAACACAGCTTCCTTTAGAGTTCGCTTGGACATTCACTACTGTTGGAGGTCATCAAATACTTATGGGAGATCAGATAGCTGCTCTACCAGTAGATTATGATGCAGTAGCTTCGTTTGATGTTCAAGGAGCAGTATCAGGCACTTCAACTGTAATAGCGGATATCCTTATTACAAATCATAATAACACTTCTGTAACATTATTTGATACAGATATAACAAACAACCATTCAGAAATTGAATATACGATATTGGCTCCATTCACGCTAGTATTGCAAACTACAACTAATGTAACTTGCTTTGGAGGTAATAATGGAAGCATCACCGTATTAGCTTCTGGAGGTGCTACACCGTACCAATACAGTATAGATGGTGGAACTACTTGGCAGGCAAGTGCTACATTTGGCACTTTAACTGCAGGTTCATATACCATTACAGGTCAAGATTTCGTAGGACAAACTTTAACGGTAAGTTATACTGTTACTCAACCAACACAATTAGTAGCAGCAGAAACACATACAGATGTATTGTGCTTCGGTGGATCAACAGGAACAGCAACAGTAACTGCAACAGGTGGAACTTCTCCATACA
>JAYTLA010000159.1:0-22181 GCA_043729825.1 Ferruginibacter sp. | reverse complement strand
CCATACATTAAAAGTGTATTGCTCTACCAACTGAGCTACCAATTCTTCCATTCCTTTCTTTCGATTGGGATGCAAAAATAAGGGCAAAAAGGTATTTAGTCAAACTTTTTTGCTTTTTTTTATAATTAGTTTTACAATATCTATGAAAGGTATAACAGCAAAGGGTTTTAGCTTGTTACATTATCATCAAACCACATCCTCGCACATCACTATTTTCTAATCTTCCTAGTATTTCGAAACTTTTGTCGGCATATATCTTACCTATATCATCAGTTGCTATAAATGAACAGCTGTACAAATTTGCTAAGTCAATAATATTAATGCCGCCACTTTCAAATGTATTTTTTGAATTTACTGTACTGCAAATATCAAACGGATCTTCTTCGCTGCGTACCAATACACGCATGTAGGTGGGGTAATAAAAAATACCGTTTTGTTTTGAATATGCTTGCGATAATAATTCTGTCATTCCATACTCAGAATGTATTTTTTCTACACCCAATTTTGATGATAAAATGTGGTGTACTTCTTTTCTTGTAAGTTCTTCTCGTCTACCTTTCATACCACCTGTTTCCATAACAATCGTATGTTGTAATTGCATGCTATTTTTTTCAGCGAAATCTATTAATGCATAGGTAACGCCTATTAAAATAGTAGGTTGTTTGGCAGCTTCATTTTGTAATAAAACTGCTTTTAGTTTTTCGTAATCGTACAAATAAAAACCGCTTGCCTTGTGTGACGATTTTTTTATTAAATCATCTACCATATACACCAGCGATGAACCTTGTCGTTCTAAATAGGAGGGAAGCAAACCGATAATGCAATAATTCTTTTCATGGCCATAAAATTGTCTGAATGTGTTTAAATAACTTTCTTCGTACAGGGCTTTTTCTTTTACAAAATGTTTGCTATTTGTAGCACCAGTAGTGCCGCTGCTTTCAAAAATAATTTCTTCGGTAAAAGGAGTTGTTTTTATTGCCTTGTTTTTAAAAAATTGTATGGGTAAATATGGAATTTTTTCTATTGAAGTAATTTGTGCTGGGTTTATGCGAAGCAGGTTGCAATAACTTCTAAATATGTCATTATATAAGTATTGAAAATTAAATACTTTCAATGCCATTTCATCAAAAGTTGCTTCTGTACAGTTTAATATTTCTTTTCGCAATATGGCTTCTTCTGGTAATATCATGCTCAGTTTAGGTACTATTTTTTGTTAATATAGCCGCAAAGCTAAAATTTTAAATCGTTTTTACGTTTTCTATCATTAAATTTGAGTATAAATATTTGTTATGCGTTACTTAATTATAGCCTTACTTGGCACAGTAATATTTTTTTCTTGTAAAAAATCGGATGGCAATAGTGCGCCTAAGATAAAATTTAAATCGATAACAGAAGAAATTCCAAATGCAGCCGGGGGAAGACCAATACTAACCATTCAAGTATCAGACGATGACGGAGATTTAGGGTTTAATGAAGGAATAGACACATCTTACATTTTCATTAAAAATTTAACCGTTGCGCCTTTTAGAATGGATTCTTTTAAATTTCCAGCTTCGTTAGCACAAATTCCAAAATCTACTTTTAAGGTATATCAAGATGTAGATATAGATTTAAATGCTAATCCAGGCCCTGGTAGAGCTTTGGCTTATGCTTCATCAGTGCTAACGAATACACCTAGGCGAGATTCAGCTTATTACGAAGTGTATGTAAAAGATTTAGGGAAAAATAAAAGCAATGTTCTTAAAACAGACAATCCACTTGTTTTTATTACTCGCTAATGCGTGCACTTAATTTTCTTTTATCGCATTCTATTTTTATTGCTTGCTGTGCAATGGGTTTGTGTTTTCAAACAAATATATTGCTGCATATACCACACAATAAAAACTTGTATGGTTTTATTTTTTTCTCTACACTTTGCAGTTATAATTTTTATTGGCTATTAAGTAATTTTTATTTTTCCAATAGAAAATTTGAGGTGTTATTTATTAAAAAACAATTTACTTTCTTCTTAATATTTATAGCTGCTGCCATTGGTATTTGTTATTTTGCGCTGCAACTTCCATTGTTGCTTCCATATATTGCACTTGGCCTTTTTTTTACATTGCTATATTCATTGCCGCTTTGGCCTTTCTCTATTACAAAACAATTGCAACATGCTGGTTTTTTTAAAACAATATTGCTCTCGCTTACTTGGGCGTATATAACTACTTTTCTGCCAGTGTTGGATGTGTATGCTCTCGATTTTACGCTTTCAATTCATATACAGCTATTATTTGTCACACGTTTTTTCTTTATGCTCTTGTTGTGCATAATTTTCGATAGTCGAGATATTTCTATAGATAAAATAAATGGCTTGCACAGCTTGGCTACAGATGTAAGTAAGAAAAAACTCCTTGTTATTTTAATATCAGTTTATTTTCTTCATATGCTTTGTGCATTGCTATTTTGTTTTTATTATGCCCACGTTTCGCAGGCAATAGCTTTTATTTTTGGTGGAATTGTTTTTTGGATACTGTATGCACAATCTCTAAAAAATAAAAGCTATGTATTTTATTATTTTTTGGTAGATGGGTTAATGTTATTGAGTGCGGGGGCTAGTTATTTGGGAGATTTATATTTTGCTAATGGTTAAAGGGGGAGAAGCAAATATTTTAAAATTTTTTATCAAAATTGTGAAATAATAAAAACTAGAGGGATAAATAGTATCAGTTGTCCATTTAATATTTGTTTGTAAATTTTTACTTGAGGTCGTTTCAGAAGCTTTAGTACAATAACGATTATAAAATTCAACATTATCAACGCTGGATAAAATACCATAAAAATAATTGGTGATTTATCAGAATCGGTCTTGATTACAAAATAAATAATGAGTAAAATAATTATAGCATTCAATACAAAAGCAATTATTCTATGTACGTTTAATGTTGACATTATTTTGGCATACAAACCGTGGAGTTTTTTTAGCTGATTAAAAAGTAAAAAATCTTTCACGTCAAAGCAACACTACTTGCAATACTTTAAAATAACCATCTCCATTTGTAATTTGTAATTGATAAACACCAGCAGGAATAGTATTTTTTAACTGTACATTTACTATTGTTTTTTTACTACTTATTCCTACTTTGTCTGTATAAACAATTTCCCCTAATTTATTTATTAATTGAAGGTTGTAAATACCATTTGGTTGATCTGCAAAAGCTACTTGCATTTCTTTATTAAGTACAGGATTAGGGCTAATGCTAACAGTAGGGGGTAACATCTCTGTTGCTTCAAGTTTTACCACACGGCTATATACAAGTTTTCCATCTTGCACATTTGCTTTTATTCTATAATATGCAAAAGTATTTGCAGCTCTAGTTATAATCTCATCTTCATATAATGCTTTGTTTGTTGTATTATTTTGAGCATCTTTTTTTGCTATGCTATGAAATGAAATATTATCAGTACTCATTTCTACTTCATATTCATTTACATCATACTCATTTTCTGTGTTCCATTTTACAATGGCCGATTTGTCGGTTTTGCGGGCAATGGAAGTTTCATTAAATATTAATCCCCCTTTTTGTTTCAATTTAAAAACAAGTATGAACCTGTCCCAAGCACTAGATGCAGCATCAGTTGTAATGTTTATTGTAACGATACTATTATCAGTCATACTAATTGTAGTAGCAGTATTTTCAAATCTATCTATTAAATATGCTTTATGTAAGCCAAGCTGCTGCATGTTTTCAGGTTCAAAACGCAATTGATATTTTTGAGGACGTAAATTTGTCATATAAAAATGTATCGTATCTATTTCTACCGGATTAGCTCTTGCTTCTACTCCTAATTGTTTTCCATTGCTGCTTATAGCAAAGTTTTCTCCACCATTCATAATCTTTAATGCATCTAAAGCCTCGTACGAATTATTAAAGCCGTTACTAAAAACAACCCTGTTTCCATCAGCAATTTTTGGGTCTGCATCAGTTGTAAATAAATTTGTACTCAACATGGCAATTTTATTAGAATTTACTCTGTTCGTTAATCGACTACCATTTACTTTAACTGCTTCTGTAAAACTTATATTTCCTCCTGCACCCGTAGCATGAACAAAGAAAGCTTGTCCGCTTTGTATTACTTTATAATTGCTCACATTATCGTACATGCTTGTGCCACCTGGTGTAGCTTTCCATCCAGTAACGCCAGTAATTACTTGGTAACCCCCTACGCCATATAGACCTACTAATAATGGATCCCACACATAAAAAACATCATCAACAGCAGGCGATGCAGGTTTTGTGATTAAAGTAAAATCAATAGCAGATGCATAAGGATTACCAACAGATTGAAATTTGCCTGCGGCTACAGCACTCACCGGTGGCAGGTTTGATGGAGAATAGAGTATGCCTTTTGTACTCAACGTTGTATTATTTGGTATGGTTACGGTAGTATTATTTACAGATCTATCGCCTCTTACAAAAAGCATATAACCTGTGGCATTAGCAATATTGATAGATGTACCAGTTACACCTGTCCATACATTACTTGCAGCAGTATAATATTTCATAGATGGTGCAAGACTTGTTGCATCGAACCCTGCAGCAGTGCCTAGTTGGCTTGTAATCCAAGCGCCTCGGCCAGCAGTATATATTTGGTTTTCTTGCCACGATTGCCTTATAGTTTGCCCAACTGTAGGAACCGATAAAAATTGCCAGCTTTTTAAATGCTCATTATTGAGCGCATTGGTACCAGTATTAATAAATCTTTCTACAATAAATTTACCTGTACCGTAGCTAAAGTTTGCTGTAGCACCTATTGCAGATACCGATGCAGTAGAGGCATAAGAAGATAGAATGGTAATATCAAAATTGCCTAAAGCTAAAACACCAGCAGTAGGAATTAATTCTGTAGAAATAGAAAATGATTTATTAATAGTAATTCCAGCTGTGTTATTTATTTGCAATCTGCTCATGGCAGTTATTGTACCTGCATTGCCAGGAAATGTTTGAGCAGTTGTTCCATTTAATTGTATCGTTCCATTGTTGGCAATTGTACCACTATTGGCAAAATTACCAGCACTATTCATAGCGGCTCCAGTATTAATAGTAAGAGAAGCACCAGCAGCAATGGCAAGGTCCTTACACAAAGCAGTAGCACCACCAGATATTAAAATTGGATAAATAGAAAGCCCAGCAGGAACCAAAACATTTGTTGCAATTGTAGGAACAGCAGGGCACCAGTTTATGGGATCATTCCAATTGGTATTTATACCTCCCCAAGTGTTTAATTGCTTTACAGTAATTGCCGAAGTATTGGTAGATGTACAACCTCCTGGTGCAGTAGCGGTACCAGTATATGTGCGGGTTGTAGTTGGTTTTGCGTATACGGTTGTAAGTGCAGCACCAGTAGTGTATGGAATTGTTGCAGCAAGATTGGTAAATAATTCTGTAATTGGTGTCCATGTGGTTGGTGCTGATATAGGGCCTGTTCCACTAATAACTACATTGTCTATTAACCAACCATAATAGTTAGCACTAGCATCTGATGTTATTAAAAATCTAATTCTAAATTGATTCGTTAAGGCTGCAGCAGGCACATTAATGGTTTCTGTTTTCCATAAACTAGTAGCTGGTGCAGTACCTGGAGTTGATGTAGAGCCGGTAAATTGCGAAGTCCAATCACTATAACTCTTGGTAGAGAAGATAGTGCCAGATACGGAAGTGCCACTTACAGTAGTCATTAAAGTGCCTGTACTTGCATAAGATGTTGTAGGAAAAGTGGTCCATGTAGTTCCTCCATTGGCAGAATATTGTACATAGCCTGCATCATAAGTAGTAAAAGAACCTTCTAATGCACATATATGTGAAAAGCTTACCTGTGCAGAAGTGTAAGTACTTAGGTTTGTGTTTACCAATTGTGCATATGCTCCTGTAGTGGACGAAATAGCATGAGTAAGTAACACAGATTTTGCTCCTTGTGCAAAGTAGGTTGTATTGGTAGCGGGAGTAACATTTGCACCAGTAATTCCAAAATTTGCAGTAGGGTAAGTTTCAAAAAACTCTTGCAAAAGAGGCGTAGCACCAGAATAGGAACCTCCAGTAATTGCAATAGTTTGAGTAGTTCCTGCACAAATAATTGACGTTACTGGTGTAACTGTAACAGCAGTGGGTTGAGTATTTACAGTTGCGGTAACAAGTGTTCGCCCGCTTGTGCAACCAGTTGTAGCATTAAGGCTATAAAAGAAATAATTTGTAGTATTTGGAGTAGGGGCAGATAACATGCCAGATGTAACATTAATAATTCCTGTAGGTGTAGAAGCATAAGGATAGGCATTGGTGAAATCACGAATTAATCCTGTTATTCCTGTGTATGCTTTTAAGAAAAGACGATAATTATTTCCAGCAGGTACATAAAAACCTAATGGAACAGTTACGGGCGTAGCTATACCAGTTCCTGTTACAGCAATAGCGGTGGTGCTTGCAATTTCTACACCACTCGAATTATACAATGCAATAGTTACAGTGCCAGTACCAGTAGGATATATGATTGTTGAGTTAAGCGTTAAATTTACATCGGCTGTAAACACAATACCAGATGCAGTAAAAATGGTACTACCATCTACACCTGTAGATGATATTCTTCCTCCAGTTTCTGTGGTGCCACCAGGGGCATTTACAGAGGCATAATAATTTGTGCTAGCAGAAAGGGATGGCGTTGTAAAAGAAGGGCCAGTGCCCAAACTACTTCCACCTGCAGCCGATGCGTACCAATTAATAACTCCACCAGTACCTGTAGCAGCAAGAGTAAGCGTTCCATTCCCACAACGAGTAGCAGGTGTTGTACTAGATAATATTGGATTATTTACTGTAATAAGTGCCGGCGTAGATATCGTACTTGCTCCTCCATTGGTACAAGTAATTAAACACTGATAATAAGTAGTAGCAGCTGGAGTTGCAGTGTAAGTAGATGTAGTAGCACCTGCTATGTTGGAATAAATAACTCCTGTAGCAGAGCTTTGCCATTGGTAAGTGATTCCAGAATTTATGTATAAAATACCTAAGCTTAAAGAAACATTATTACCTGCACAGATAGTGGTTACATTGCTATTTGTAGTAGTACTAGTGGGCGTACCCGCACATGGGGTAAGTGGAATTACGGTAAAAGTATAATCTTCTATTTCGCCACTTATAGGCGTGCTGCATGGGCTTGGAGTGGTACTAAAATAATTTGCAACCACACGCATTCTAGTATTACCTGTTAGTGCCGTTAGTGGTACAGTAAAAGTTGCAGAAATAGAAGTTACATAAGCGCCAGAGTTATATACTTGCTCGCCTGCATCTACAAAGTCTCCATCCTGATTCCAATCTACCCAAACACCTACACCAAAAGTATAGCTGGTAGATGAACCAAAATTAGCCGTGATGTTTACGCTATTGCCACTTACTTGGCTCACTGCTAAATTTGTAAAATTACCATAACCACCTGCTGAATAACCAGAATTGTTATTGGTAATATTGGCCACGCCACCAGTTGTAGCAAGATTGTTAATGTAATAATCACTATTAGACCCTGCAACCGTACAATAACACAATGCACTTGTTGTAACCAATAAAGGAGTAGAAATTGTTGTAATACCAGCACACGTAATTCTACATCTATAATATTTATCGGTAGTTTGGCTGGTAACTTGTATGCTTGCAGTGCCAAGGTTTGTAAGACCAATTGTAAACGCAGCATCGGTTGCACTCTGCCATTGGTAGGTGATGCCGGAAAAAACATATGCTGTACTTAGCGATAAAGTAAAATTTGCAGATGGGCAAACAGGATTGGCACTACTAATGGTATTAGATGCTGCAGGGGCACCAGCACACGCAGTAAGTGTACCCACTGTTATTTGATAATCTTCTACTTCGCCATAATAAAAAGTAGGTTGGCATGGGTCTGCATCCATTAATGGTGTACCGTTAGATGGGTCACCCATTTTAATACGAATATTTGTAAAGCCAGATAATGCTGTAGCAGGCACAGCAACACCCACAGAAAATACACCTGCCACGGGAAAAGGAACGGTACCAGCTGGGTTTTCGCCAGCATCTATAAAATCGCCATCATGATTCCAATCTGCATACACATAAATAACATCATCTAAGGTTATTGGATCTGTTACTGTAACGGTTATATTAAAACTTGTAGAAGGGAAAACGGTATTTATAGAGCCTAAAGAACGATAATCAGAATAAAAATTTCTACCAGTACTGTTTGAAAAAACACCAGATGTTACATTAGAAATATACTCGATGCTTGGGCTTAATGCGGTGCTTGCACAATACACTTGTGCATGAAGAGATGAAATAAAAAAAGTAAAAAGCAGAGTAATGAATAATAAAAGTTTCTTCATGATTTTTTTTTCAATGGTTACGTTAAACACATATATGAAATACAAATTATACAGATAGAAATCACTTTTTTATCCGCATTTAAAAGACCTATTAAATTGTCTTTTTAAAATGGATGATTAAATATATTATTTATTTATTTATTTAACATTATTTTATTACTTTAATTTTAATTGGATATTGGAAACTTGTACACATATGTGCTTTACTATAAAAGTATGGAGCATATATTACTGTAAATATTATATTAAATAAATTTATTAAGTATTAAAATGCATTAGTAATATATATTATGTACCCATCACATACTTTTGTGCGACTTGGTTTCCCATCAAAGTTTGGAGAATTAGCAAAAAAGAATCTTGCTGGCAGTCTCTTTAGTTTCGCTTCAGTAATTTATGATATAGTAGTATTATTAGCGTACTGATAAGCCAAAAGTAAAAAGTAAACCCCAATAAATAAACGAAAAAGTATCCAATCCAAATTCCAATTCCTTCTAGGTTTATTCCAAAATTTTTCAATAAAAATATAGTCATCAATAACCATGTAAATCCAAAATGCAATTGAAAATAAGATTGCCAAATACTTATATATATTCAATGCTTTTTTAAATGAGTTTTTCATTTATGCCATTCATTTATTTTTTTAATAAAATATACTTGTAAATTTTCTATGGCAATTCAAGATGTACAGGATCATGATATGTTTTATAATCGCCGCCCCACTCAAGCCCATGTTCAGCAGCTATTTCCTTTATGCCTGTACTTAACCACTCTTCTTTAGGGCTGTTTTTTTGAAGCCGATATAGATTAAAAGGTTTGTATAGGTTAATATCAATAGCCAAACCTTTTACATGTTTACTATTATCGGCGCTTGCATTTTTTGGGTTTTCGTTTTTTAATTCAGCTTGTCTTTCTTTTGATCTTAATCCACTAATAATTTCAACCTTCCATGTTGACTTTGATTCCATTTTTTCAATAAAGGATGTTAGTTTTTGGGAGGCATTGGGCTTAAGCTCCGTGAGCATATCAACGTTACTCCAAGCAATACGTTTTATATTTATGAAAATGGTAAGGAAATAAAGCCCAAGCAGCAAAAGCAGCGTAAGCAAATTTGTTTTTATTTTACTTTTGGTGTAGGGGGCCATTTTAAACAGATAAAATTTGTTGAATGTCTGTAGGTATTTCCATCCGTCCTTTCTTTATAGCACTTGCCCCGCCTGTGTTTCCTTGTGGAAAAATATTAAGCAATGAAAACGTAAAACTAAAAAGTGAATATAGCGTCTGCACTAAAATTTCAAATGGTCTGCATGTTAATATTGCAAATTTCAACATTCGTAAATGTGTCAAAGTATGCTCCATTGGAAATGGTTGCGAAACAATATGAATTCTTTCCAAATGTTTAAAAGCAAGGTCATAATTTTTTTTAGCAAACTCAGTTTTGTATAGTGTAAGCTCAGTTTTAATTAAGTTCTTTATATTTTGCTTGTAAAGTTGTTTCATTTTAGTTATTGTTGGTATTTCAAATCTACTAAAAATTCTTTACATAACTAGTGACACTCAACACTTGCGCATATATGCAGCTTAGCAAATGTGCGCCAAAGTATATGTGCCTCACACAAGGTTTATTGTAATTTGCCGTACAACTTGTACCGCCTTATCCGCTAGAAAGCCAACTCACAAAAGCTTCGCATCATTTCACTAGGGTTGATATCTCTGCGCCATTAGGGGCGGAACACTGGCGCAGATATGCAGCCTAGGTATGTGCGCAAGGGTATCTGTGTTTGCATAAACCTCTTTTATAATTTGCCGTACAGAAAGTCAACACACAAAAGCCACGCATCATTTCTGCGCTAGGGGGAGCGCAAGGGTATCTGTGTTATGCAAACCTCTTTTATAATTTGCCGCATAGAAAGCCTACACACAAAAGCCTCCCATCATTTCTGCTAGAGAGGGAATAATTTAAATTCATTTTCTTATTTTTGAAACATGCAATTTGAGAAATATGAAATTAATGCATCTGTATCTTTATTGTTATTTGAATTTAATAGTGTTGGACCAAAAGGCATTATAAAAAAGCAAGTAGAATTTGAAGCATTTCCTCATAATCCTACTGTATTTAATATTGGATTTGGCGATGTAGATGTTAGTGGAAAAATTAATGATTTAGTAATTACAGGAAATGAGGACAGCCAAAAAGTTTTAGCCACTGTAGCCCTCACCGTATTTAAGTTTTTTGAAAAATATCCTTCTAATTATGTGTATGCTACAGGTAGTACAAAAGCTAGGTCAAGGCTCTATAGAATGGGGATTGCTAACAATTTAGAAGAAATTTTACTCAGTTTTGATGTATTTGCTCTTTTTGAAAATAAATGGGAAAGATTTGTGAAAGATAAAAATTATGATGAATTTTTAATACGGCTAAAAAGATAAAATTGTACATTTGTAAAAGAAATGAAAAAAGAAAATAATATATCTACACTTACACAATTGGCTAAGCAAGCTGCTAAAATAAAAATTAGCAACAAGCTTAACACCGTTGCTGACACCGCCTTTTTTAAGAAAAAAATGGAGAAGGGTGCTAAAACGCTTGCAGTAGCAGGTTTGCCGAAGTAAAATATTTACTAGAACTTGTTTTATAATTTGCCGCAAAGCCAACACACAAAAGCCACGCATCATTTCTGCGCTAGTGGGGACACCGCCTTTTTTAAGAAAAAAATGGAGAAGGGTGCAAAAACGCTTGCAGTTGCAGGTTTGCCGAAGTAAAATATTTACTACAAACTCTTTTATAATTTACCGCACAGCCAATACACAAAAGCCACGCATCATTTCTGCTAGAGAGGCGACTAAGGGAGGCAAACACGTTACTGCCATAAATGCTTCCTACAGGAAATTGATTTACATATGTCTTCCTTATTACTAATGAAAATTTTGTTATTCTCTAGCTGTTGCAAAGAATAAGGAGGTAAATCATTATCCTTTCGATATTTAATAATTTTCTGTAAAAAACTTGAGATTATTTTATCATCAATGATTGTAACATTTTTTAGGTCTAAGTCAGTTATACCAAGTATCCAAACATCTGTATGTTCTTGTTTTATATTAAACAATTGAGGGACTTGCTTGGTTAATTCAAGGAATAAGGGTCTACTTGTTATAAAGACTAGAGTGGCTCTTGAGTAGCTGTAACTTGCTCTCACGAATTGAAATGTTGCATATTCTTTGCCATCAATTTTACGTGAATAGTCAGCAATTTCTATTTTGATATTCTGACCAAAACTTATCCCTGCATGAAAAATCAAACAGTAAAGAATTAATCTATGCATTGTTATGATTTTTGTTTTATAGTTGAATTGTTAGTTTTTTCGTGTCTTTTTTGATACTCCAAATCTAACAAAATTTTTCTACATATATTTTGCACTAGTCTTTTCCATCATTGCAGTAATACCTATCTCGCATTCGCCTAGGCATGGTCTGTGACCAGCCGGTGCGGTATTAAATACTTTTATTTTTTGAAAATAGTTTTTAATAATTTTGTCGGCTGGTCACAGACCAAGCCTAGGCTCTCACGGGTTTGTGGGATGGGTATTCACAAGGGTTGTGAGTACCAACTAAGGCAAAGGGCATTTTTTGCAGCGTTTGATATTATTGCTAACAAATTTAAAACTTCTTTGGAGAAATTGTGCATAAACGTCTTTTATAATTTGCCGTACAGAAATCCAACACGAAAAAGCTGCGCATCATTTCTGCGCTAGTAGGGGCATCGTTTCTCTACTAGAGTTGGTATATCTGCGCTATTGGGGAAAAGAGGGAAGTACCAACGAAGGATAAGGAAGGCAGAGGTTTTTTATTCCACAAATTTATTAATCATTAATACATAATTATCACCATTCATGATATAGAAATTTAGCAAGATTAAAATTTCCTTTATGCCATCATTATCAACATCTCTTAATATCAATCCAATAAAATGATCTCTTTCAAAATCAATTTTCTTTTCAATGAAAGCATTATTCTTCACTATTTTTATATTAATTGAATTTGATTTGGTAAAGTCTGATGAATAATTAAATGAAATTTGTTTTTCTGCGTCTAAATATTTTACTTGTTTCGAGTAAATATTTTCAAAACGTTTAAGAATTAAATCTTTTTCTTCTAAAATTTTTAATTTTTCCAACTCTTTAAATAATGGAACATACTTTTTATATCCATCATACTCTTCTAAAATTGGATTTGATTTGTATAATTTATATAGTTCTTTTTTTGTTAAATCCTGATGGTCAACATATGATCTTCTAAAGCTGATTACAGCTAATGTGTCAATTCTTAAAACTTGTTTTGTCTTTATATTTTCAATACTAGTTTTATTTTTACAACTAAATAATATTGACAATAGTATTATAATAAATAATTTCATTTAATATTTCAGCTTTTTTGCTTTTATTGGTATTCCAAATTTACTAAAAATTATTTTAGGGATGGTAATAGCGAAACTAACAAATGTGTGGAAGGGTATATGTTCCTTGGATAAGGTTTATTATAATTAGCCGTACAGAAAGCCAACACACAAAACCCTCCATCATTTCTGCACTAGTGTTGGTATATCTGCGCCATTAGGACCACGCATCATTTCTGCGCTAGTGGAGTGAAATATTTGTGTAGCATGCTCTTGCTTTTGTTGTGTTCAAATCTAACAAAAGTTTTCTATATTATTTAGCAGTAGTTCTTCTCATCAATGAAGAATTACCTATCTCGCATTCGCCTAGGCTTGGTCTCAGACCAGCCGATGCGGTATTAAATGCTTTCGTTTTTTGAAAATTGGTTTTAATAATTTGGTCGGCTGGTCGCAGACCAAGCCTAGGCACTCAGGGGTTTGTGGGATGGGCACACACGATTGTTGTGAGTACCAACGAAGCAGCAAGACGAGTACCAACGAAGGCTAAGTCTGTGACCAGCCGGTGCGGTATTAAATACTTTTATTTTTTGAAAATAGTTTTTAATAATTTGGTCGGCTGGTCACAGACCAAGCCTAGGCTCTCACGGGTTTGTGGGATGGGCACTCACGATTGTTGTGAGCACCAACGAAGGCAAATAAAATTCATCATCAGTTACGTTAAAATTGTGGTTTGTACTTTTGGCTAATAACCTGCACGAATTTTAAAAATGTGGCATTAATTATATATCAAAAGCCAAAATAGGCAGTGCGATTGATATGCCATCTACAACTGAATTCTAAAAGTCATTATAAATTCAATTTGCCTTGCGTAGGTCTTTCCTTATGACTTAAAATCTCAATAACCTTGTATGATTTATTTATAAATGCATTTACAGTTTCGTCGAATTGTTGTTTTATTTCCATTTCAACTTCAAGGGAGTCTCCTTTAGCAAATTTTTCACCATTATCAATCTTCTCTCTAAATAAATTATTCAAATCCTCAATTTTCGCAGAAATTTTATTACCTGAATAATAAAAATCCCATTTCTTTTTTAATTCATAGTCCAATGAAGAAATATTCAAAATAGCATTTAGATTTATAATTTTTTCATGTGAATGTATTTCTTGATTTGCTCCTGATGTTGAAAGTGAATAGAACTCTTCTCTTGCTATACTTAGTAATTCTTCATTATCTTTATTTAGAAACTCGATACCTGTTACATTTTTATCTGCCTCAAGAGTTTCAAACTCTTGAGAGATTGACTCTTTTATTAAAGGATTATTTAGGTACAAATTTGCCCCCCTAAAATCAAATACCTGTATTTGTCCATTATTATTTTCTATTGTTATTTTGGAATCTTTATCATTGCTTAAAATTTTAGACTTATCACCTTTAAGATGTTTAGCAACTTTGTAAACTTCTTTAACTGTATCGATTACTTGTTTTACATATTCGAGCCGTTCTTTTGAAAATACTTGCTTTACTAATGAAGCAGAAGCATATGTTTGTATTAATAAATCAACAATGAAACTTCCTTTTTCATTTGCTTTTATTTGAACCTCAATTTTATTTTCTTTGGACAGTCCCTTATTGACTTCTTGAACAACATTTTTAAAATGCAAAAGACTGTTTATATATGTACTTACCTCAATAGTATTGCCACCTCCATATTTTATCTTCATCTCTTGCATTTGAAGCCCAAATTTTTGATTTTCCATTTAAGTATTTTAGTCAGGTATTAAATTAATTTTCTGTTCATTTTTTATTTGCAGGATAATATCTTTATACACAGATAAGTATATTCAAATATAGCCGCATGTTTTCATTTTACCAAACTTACGAATTTATTTAGTCTACGCATAGGGATTTGTCCCCATATCCATCCGCTTCAATCTATCACACAATAAAAGCCCAATAAAGCTTCTCTGCTCAGCATAGCCCGCATAGAAGCGGCACCGAGTATGTGTGTGTAAGCGTAGCGCAGCATACACATACGAAGGTATAGCGTATAGGCGGATACTGAAGTTAGGCTTTGCATTGTTGCTCATGCTTCAAAAAATCAATTAGCAGTTGGCAAAAAGCAATTTGCAAAGTACAGTTTGCAAAAAGCAGTTGGCAAATTACAGCCTACAAAATGATAAATGATAAATAATAAATGCCCCCCTACAACACCTGCTTCGCCTTCAACTCCAAATATTTATTGATGGCGTTTACCGTTAGGTTTTCGGGCGAGGATAAAACGGAGAGAATGCCGTAGTGCAAGAGTTCTTTTACGACCATGCGTTTTTCGTAGGCGAGTTTATCGGCAATGGTTTTTACATACACGTCTTCTACATTGTGTGCGGTGGCGGTGCTTAGTTTGGTGAGCTCGGTATTTTCGAAAAATACTACGAGTAGTAGGTGGTGCTTGGCTATGCTGCGCAAATAATTTACTTGGCGCTTTAGGCCATTGAGACTTTCAAAGTTAGTGAAGAGTATGAGTAGGCTGCGTTGTTTTAGTTTGTTGCGCACTTGCATGTAGAGCATTTCGTAATCGCTCTCCATAAAGTTGGTGCTTTCTTTGTAGAGCACTTGCATAATGTTTTCTCGCTGTATGGGTTTTCTATCGGCGGCTATGATGCTGCCCATTTTATCGGAAAAACTCATGAGCCCAATTTTGTCTTGCTTTTGCAAACAAATATTGCTGAGTGCTAGCGTGGCATTGATGGCATAGTCTAAGAGGCTTAGTCCACCGAAAGGCATTTTCATAAGGCGGCCTTTGTCTATAATGCAATACACTTGTTGGCTTTTTTCGTCGGTATAATTGTTTACCATCAGGTTGCCATTGCGGGCCGTGGCTTTCCAATTTATGGTGCGTATATCATCGCCACTTACATAGTTTTTTATTTGTTCAAACTCCATGCTCTGCCCAATTTTTCGCATGCGCTTGCTGCCTTGGTCGGCAGTGGTGGTTTTTGCCATAAGGCTGTATTGGCCAAGGTTTGCAAAGGATGGATATACACTTACGGTTTCTTCCGCATCTATCGTCTGCCTGCGTTGTACAAACCCTAATTGCGATTGAAAATACAAGCGTATGTTTCCAAATTTGTACAGCCCACGCTGCGTGGGGGTGATGTTGTATTTTACATCTATGTTTTGTTTTGGCGCTACTGTTTTTTTTATATCAAAATTGCGCTCTTGCATTTGCTCTGGTAGTTCGTCTATAATATGCAGCAATATTACAAAGGGCATTTTGTTGGTTATGTTTATGCTTACTTTGTTTGGCTCACCATTGCTGAGCCTATCGCTTATGGTTCGTGTGGCTTCGGGTGGTTTGGAGAGTATGAAGAGAAATAAATAATCTGCTAGTACGAGTAAACATAGCACTGTAAAAATAATATTGGTAATGCTGAATAGGGGATTGTAGAAAAAAGAAATGATGTACAAGAGCACACAGGCGCCCATGGCTATGTAAAAGCGTAGGGTGACGAATAGGTTTAGTATGTGGTTGTTGTTGTTGTTGTTCATTTTTGTTTTACTGTTAAGTTTTTTTGCCTTGCTTCGCAAAGTTTTTTTTGCCGGAAAGGCGGGAAGGCGTTTTTGTTTTAGCGTCTTACCGACTTACCGGCTATAACTAAAGATTAAGGCGGTAAGGAAAAACTTCGTTTTTTTGTTTTGCTTTGCAAAATTTTTGTTGCCACTAATGGCACGAATTAACACGAATTGTTTTTGCTTCGCAAAAAAGTTAATTGCCACAGATGCACAGAAACACAGTTTAAAAAAACGTCTTACTGCCTTCTCGGCTACTCCACATTTGCCGAAGGCAAATCTCTTTGTGCCTTAGCGCCTTTGTGGCTATACCTTTTCAGCGAAGCTGAAACTATTTCTTTTATGTAAAAGAACTATTTATTCTATCACAAGGCTCACAACCTTGAACTTTAAACCTTCAACTTTGAACTACCTTGGTACCTCGATACTTTTTAAAATGTTTTGTATAAGCTCATCTGGTGTTATGCCTTCCATTTCTTTTTCGGGTGTAAGCATGATGCGATGGCGCAATACATGTGGTGCCATTTCTTGCACATCTTCTGGTATTATAAAATCTCTGCCCTTTAGTGCGGCTGTGGCTTTGGCAGATTTTAGCAATGCGAGCGATGCACGTGTAGATGCGCCGAGGTACAACGAAGCATGGTTGCGGGTTTCGTGTACGATGGCGGCTATGTAGCCAATGAGTTTTTCATCTACTTTTATGTTTTGTACCACTTCTCTGTATTTTGCAACTTCTTCGGCAGATAATAATTTATTTACATCTTGCAACAACTGAGCTTGTGTTTTGCCTTGCTGCTGTGTGAGTATTTGTATTTCTTCTTTGAGCGTTGGGTAGCCAATTTCTATTTTAAATAAAAAGCGATCGAGTTGTGCTTCGGGTAGGCGGTACGTTCCTTCTTGCTCTATGGGGTTTTGTGTGGCTAGTACAATAAATGGATATTGCATTTTGTGTGTAGTGCCATCGGCTGTTACTTGGCGCTCTTCCATTACTTCAAAGAGGGCTGATTGTGTTTTTGCTGGGGCACGGTTTATTTCATCTATCAATACAATGTTGCTAAAGATGGGCCCTGCTTTAAAATAAAATGTACCTTCTTTTGGGTTAAACACCGATGTGCCGAGTACATCGCCAGGCATAAGATCGGGCGTAAATTGTAGGCGAGAAAAATGTACATCAATAATTTTTGCGAGTAGTTTTGAGGCGAGTGTTTTGGCTACACCTGGCACACCTTCGAGCAATAAATGGCCATCGCAAAAAAGGCCAATGAGCAGTAAGTCCACCACTTGCTCTTGCCCTACAATTACTTTGCCTATTTCGTCTCGTATGGCGTGTAGTTTTTGGTTGAGCTCGGTTACGGGAGAGCTTTCTTGAAAAAAGTTTTCTTGTGCTAGGGGTTCTTGTTGCACGTTTTCTTGTAGAATGTTTTCTTCCATTATGATTTATTTTACCGTTAATTTATTTTTTGCCTTTAATATTTTTTTGCCGTGAAGGCGGTAAGGCGTTTTGTTAAACATTTTTTACCGTTAAGTCGGGAAGTTGAAAAACTTCGTTTTGTTTTTGCTTCGCAAAATATTTTTGCCACGAATGCACGAATAAAACACGAATGGTTTATTGCACGAAAGTTTAAAAGTATTCGAATTCAACTTTTCAACAACGTTCAACAACCTTCAACCTTAAACTTTCAACCTTGAACTTCCTACCTTCAACCATCAACTCCCTCTCTTAAAGAACTTCTCCATCAACCCATTTAGCAAAAGCAATTGTTCATCGCTTACTTTTACACTTGCATTTATGCTTAAAATAGAATCCGTTAATTGTTTTGTAATATCTATTGGTACTGCACTTTTTCTACTGAGTATATCTGCATAACTACTGTCGTTTATATGTATGTTTAAAAAATATTTTGTACGCACATGTTCATTAAAATAAGTGATCATTTTTTCGGCTACCACTTTGTTGTCTTTTTTGCTAAGGTACAAACCTGCTATGGCTTCGGCAAAAGCTATACTAGTATTATCGGTAGGTTTTATGACGGGTATAATACGCTGCTTGCGTTTTAAACCGAATAATACAAATAACAATAACGAAAATAAACTTATAAAAAATGCAGCCTTTAGTGGAGGTCGTTTCATTATTTCGCTAAGGGTGGAGCCGCCTTTATTGCCACCACCAAAGTTTTTTCGGGCATAATAATTATCCCAATATACATAAGATGGGTTTGCTGGAAGCATTTGTAAAAGTTCTTTCCAATATTTATAATTGTTGTTGGTAAGCAAAAAATAATTACTGTATGCTCTAGGCTCGCACTGAAAATAAATGCGCCCTTTGCCCCACAAAAATGCAAACATATTTGTTTTGCCATTTTCGTTTACGCCCACCTTGCGAGCATATGAGCTATTTAATTCAGAAAAATAATTATCTAAAGGATAGTAGAAAAAATGAAAACTGTCTTTGTACAACGATAAATCTTCGGTGTAACTTACAGATGTATTAGTGTATGGCACTTTGGTATAAAAATTAAAATCATCGGCTTTCTTGCAATAAATTTTATTGAGCAATAATGTATCAAATCTTTGAGCAGAAATAAAAGCAGTATTGCCTTTATATACAAATTCTAATAATGCATCAGCATCTTTTTCTGTAACAAAATAATTTCTGCTAATGTTTATATACACCGCAGCAGTATCGTAGGTTAAAGAATAATTTTCGGCAAATTCTGTTTTGTTTATTTCTATTTCATTATCGGGGTATGAATTTTTTAAAATAGAATATGCTACAGATGTACCAAATGGCCGAGTGTCTTGGTAAGAAAAACTTTCTTTTAAATCTGGTAATGCCGATTTTTTTGGCATACAACTATGTAATATACCGATGAGCATGCACAATAAAATGATATGTTTATTTTTTAATGGCAAAGTTTATATGCGGTTTAAAAATTCGTTGAATTTGTTTTCAATGCCATCAAAAGTTTGTTTTTGTACAGCAATATTACCATACCAAATGTATTCGTAATACAGTGCTAGGGATGCAAATTCGTTTCGTTTGGCTTGTGGCAATTCTCGTGTATAAGCAGTATTTGTTTTATCTACTGCAAAACGTATGAGCTCTCTATCATTTAATTTTTGTAAAGTTTTTAAAAATAAATATCGCATAGCCATTCTTAAATCGCCTGCTGCATATGCTTTGCGTTGTAGTGCATCAAAATCGCTTTCCATATTATTGTCTATTTCCTCTTGCTCTACTTCCACATTTTTTGCTTTTTTGCCGGCACTGCCAAAAATACCTTTGCTTAAAAATAAATTATAAATAATGAAGACCACTACAGAGCCTGCTATTAGCCACATAATCATTTTTAAAATACCTGAACTTAATATCCGATCAAATGCAGAAATTCCATCAGTAAGATTTTTGCCTTTTCTCATAGTATCTTCCATCTGCTCATCTTCTTTTCTTTGTTTATCTTTTAAAAGGCTATCTATATTATTTATCCATGCATATCTTTTATTTTCTTTCCATCTTTTTAAAGAATCTGCACTTATAAATATTTCTCTAAAATTTACGGTAGTATCGCCCAATACATCTTCGGCAAATGTAGAATTGTAATCTTTAGTAGTTATTACATCTTCATCTGAATAATCGGTGTTATCTATTTTATCAAATACAGGAGGGTCTATGTTGTCGTTGTTTCTAAAAACGGTGTCATTTGCAGGCTCTACAGTAATGGTTTCTGTACCTTCCTCAATATTGTTTTGAGCATGCAATTGCGCAAAACAAAAAACCAACATAAAAAGTAAAATTATTTTTTTACGCATTGGCTTCGTGCAATCGAGATACGATGCCATCTTTTTTTATAAAATATCCTCTGCGTGTAAGCATGATAGGCCAAACAATAAAATACCAAATAATTAAAATTACCGAAATTGAAAGTATTAAAACACTTACCCACGCAGGCATGCCATCGGGGCGGCGGTCGAAGGTGTCGCTCATGAGCTGTGTAACATGGCTTTCTAAAAATGCAGCAATAATAAAAAATGGAATTAAGCAAATTAAAATTTTTGCAGCGTCTTTTGCATGTCTTTTAAAAGATTCGAGCCTTGTAAAACTACCTGGGAAAAGAATACCAGTAGCCAAAATAAAGCCTGCAGCACCAGCAATTATAATGGAAGCAATTTCTATGGTACCATGTATCCAAATTACTAAAATGGAGCGAATGCCTACACCATTTGCAAAAAACATGTGTTGAAAAGTTCCAAGCATGAGTCCATTATCCCACAATAATTTTATCGTAAATATGCCCAAAGAAAAACCAGATACAAAAGTAAAAAAAGCAACTTTAATATTATTGTAACCAATTCGCACAAACATATTAAATTTATTGTCGTCTTTATATACACCAAATGGATCGCCTTTTGCAATGTTGTCTTCCGTCATTCGTACATATTCATCGCCCAATATGCCTCTTACAAAATCTGGATTGTGTATAGATGAAAAAACACCAATGGCTACAAAGCTGCAAAATAAAATAGTGGTAAATAAAAAAGTGCGATGATGTCTTCTAATAATAAGTGGCAATTCATATTTCCAAAAAGTAAAAATGCGGCTGTATTTTTCTTTCTTGTTTTTATAAATGTTTTGATACAAACTGGATGCTAATCCGTTTATCCATTTGGTGGCTTTACTTTTTGGGTAAAATGTTTTGGCATAGGCCAAATCGTCCATCAATGTTATAAAACGTTCAGATGCTACATCGGGGTCAGTGGTTTCTTCCTGCTGATAGGTTTTCCATTTCTCCGCATTTTTCTTAATAAACATTGCCTCCCTCATAACAAATAATGCTGTATTTTAATTTTTTATGAATACAATTTCTCTCTTTTTTTATTAATAAAAAAATATGCTTTTTAATAATTTATAAATTTACGCATGTATATTGCAAATAGCTATGCCTATAGTACAAATAAATACCGCCTTTAATGTGGGGCTCGATTTTGAAATAGCCGCATTTCACAAGCGTTTGCTAGCCTATATCATCGATTTTGTGATATTGGTCATTTATTTATACACCATGAAATTTGTGTTGTACGAAGTGTTAAATCTTTCAGAAGAAAACACAATAGGCCTAGATATTTTACTTATTTCAATCCCAATGCTTTTTTACTCTTTGCTTACCGAAGTATTAATGAATGGGCAAACCTTAGGCAAAAAAATAATGCAAATAAGGGTTATTAGTTTAGAAGGAGGGGAGCCTACTTTAGGACAATTTATGCTTCGATGGATAACCAAATTTTTTGAATGGCCTTTTTTGTTTGGTTATATATATGCCGTTAGTGTTGCTATTTTTTTCTATGCTATGATAACAGGATTTTTAGGTATTGCAGTTGTAATTATTATACTTTCTACTAAAAAAAATCAACGCCTTGGCGATATAGCAGCTGGTACAGTAATAGTAGATGCAAAATCGTTTATGAGTATACACGATACCATTTTTGTAAATATAAACACCAACAATTATAAAGTGTCGCATCCCGAAGTAATGCGGCTTTCAGACAATGATATCAATACCATAAAAACGGTACTTACTCAGGCACGCAAAAATCACAACCACGATATCTGTATGCGGGTAGAGTATAAAATAAAAGAAGTATTAAAAATAGAATCTAAATTATCTTCCATAGATTTTTTAGAAAAGCTATTGGAAGATTATAATTTTTTAGCTACGAAGGAGTAAAATTGAAACAAAAAAAGAGGTTGAAGTTTCGAGGGCACTGAAAAAGTCTTTTTTAAAGTGATAGAAAAAAGGAGTAGAAAACTAAGGTTTTTTGCTCCTTTTTTTGTATCTTGATGGGGC
>JAYTLA010000158.1:0-28913 GCA_043729825.1 Ferruginibacter sp. | reverse complement strand
TTAGAACCTCTAAAACCCATTTTACCAGCAGACGACCAAGAAATTACCTGACCTTGCTTATTGGTAAGACTGATAATAATGTTGTTGAAACTTGCTACGATGTGTGCATCACCATGAGCTTCTACTTTTACTACTCTTTTTTTTGCGGCTGCTTTTGCTCCTTGCTTGCCTGCTTGCGCTTTTGCCATTTGTTTTTATTGTAGGTATTCGTTTAAAATAATATTCTACTATTTTTTAAAGTAGAAAAAATGCAACCCTCCTGCTGGCTCAATAGCTATCTAGCGTTGTATCTTAAAAATCGGAGCCTGTATGTTATTTGTTATTAGTTAATTGTTATTAATCACAATCAACTTGCTTTTAAGACAACGGATAACAAATAATATTAACTTTATTACTTAGTTACTTTCTTCTTACCTGCTACTGTCTTACGCTTACCTTTTCTTGTACGACTGTTTGTACGAGTACGCTGACCACGAAGCGGTAAACCTTTACGATGGCGAAGACCACGGTAACAAGCAATATCCAACAAACGCTTAATGTTCATTTGGGTTTCGCTGCGCAATGCACCTTCAGTTTTTATTTCGCCACTGATGATGTTACGAATAGCCGTCTGCTCTTCGTCATTCCATTGGTTTACTTTTTTGTTTACATCTATACCTGCTTTTACAAGAATATACTTTGCAGTGTTTGGACCAATACCATATATATAAGTAAGTCCAATTTCACCTCTTTTGTTTTTTGGCAAATCAATACCGGCAATACGAGCCATAATACTATTTTAGATTTATTATTTAATATTTTAGATTTAAGATTAATGAGAGACTACATAATTTAATAATAAATCTTAAATCAACAATCTCACCTCTACAATCCTGCTTATCCTTGCTTTTGCTTAAAACGAGGGTTCTTTTTGTTGATTACATACAAACGCCCTTTTCTTCTTACAATTTTGCAATCAGCACTGCGTTTTTTAATTGAAGCTCTAACCTTCATGATTGATTTTTTTTACTTTTTACTTAAAACTTATTTAGTTATTTATATCTGAAAATAATTCTACCTCTCGTTAAATCATAAGGACTCATTTCTACACCTACTTTATCTCCTGGCAAAATACGGATGTAGTGCATTCTCATTTTTCCAGATATAGTGGCCAATATTTCGTGACCATTCTCCAATTTCACTTTGAACATAGCGTTACTTAACGCTTCAGTTATAGATCCATCTTGTTTAATGAGTGCTTGCTTAGCCATAATTTTCGGAGCGCAAAGATAGGATTATTATTTTAATAAAAGAAGAAAAAATAACCTAATGGCTAAAATTACCTAAAATCAATGGATTAGAACCAAAAATGAGCATTTTTAGGCAATAATTCTTTACAAATAAATGGTATAGTCCATTTATTTGTAAAGAAATTATAGTTTGACAGTATTTGTATTTGATTTATTTGATAAATTAAAATAAGGGCGCATCTTAATCCAATATTTTCACCTCAGTCCTTCTATTGAGTGCCTTGCCTGCTGCAGTTTTGTTAGATGCAATAGGTTTGGTCATACCATAACCTTTGGCAGTAAGCCGGCTCATTTCAATGCCTTTAGATGCTATATAAGCCATTACACTTTTTGCTCTTTCCAAGGATAAAATTTGATTTTTAGCTGCTTTTCCTACGTTATCTGTATGGCCGCCAATTTCAATTCTATCATCATCTTTTCTTACCAAATATGCCACTAATTCATCTAGTGCAGGAAACGATTCAGGTTTTAAAATGGCTTTTCCTGTTTCAAAATTTACATCTTCTAATATAAATGACTTTGCAGGTAAAAATTGGATGTCCACCACAAAAGGATTTTTGTAAGTAGCATTTCCCTTTAGAGATGGAATATCTAACACATTATAACTAGTAGAATCATTAAAACCTAAAATAAAAATTTCATACTTATCCCCGGCAGGTAGGCGCAAAGAAAATTTTCCGTTTTCTCCACTCAAACCCTGGTATTCTTTTTGAGTAAGTTGGCTTTTAAAAACAACAATTTCATGTACCAGTATATTTCCTTTAAAATCTTGTATGCTCACATCTACAGGTGCGTCTTTGGCTTGCGATGCGTTTTGTACTTGTGCAGAACTAGCATTGGCAATAAAAAAAACAAGATATATTAAGGTAAGCAATTTTTTCATATAGCAATAGTTTTAAAAGGATAAAGATAAATATTTTTTTTAAGACTGCATTTTCAACCAAAAGTAATTTGTGGGCTAATTCATTTTTATTAATTTTTTGTTAAAGAAAAATTATCGAAAATACGATTTTGTGCTGTTGCAGATATGTAAGAAAATGGGAATGCTTTTTATTACTTTATATATATATATTATTGATTGTTTTTTAAGCTCACTAAATCAGAATCGTCGTTTTTACTTTTTTTATTTTCTATAACCCATTTTTACCGAATATTGCTTGATATTAAAAATTACACTTTCTTAATGTACCCACTAAATCCCTTTTTTTGCATAATAATATTTGCCATTGCAATTTCTACAGCATATTTATTTAAAAAAATATACAACATAAATGAGCCGAGTGGCAGGTACGAAACAATAGATGGATTAAGAGGATTTTTAGCTATTGGTGTCTTTATTCATCATACTACTATTTGGCATCGATATTTGCAAAATGGAGTATGGGATGTGCCAAAATCTAATTTATATACTTTACTTGGCCAAGGCAGCGTTTCCTTATTTTTTATGATTACAAGTTTTCTTTTTGTAAGTAAAATTTTACAGACAAAAAATGGAGAATTTAATTTTAAACAATTTTTTGTATCAAGATTATACAGATTAGCTCCTGTGTATTTATTTGCTGTTTTTCTTTTAATCTTAATTGTAATGTTTGTTACGCATTGGCACTTAAACGTAAGCCCATTAAAATTTTTAAACTCTATTGTGGCATGGTTACTTTTTTCCATTTTTGGTAATCCATCTATAAACAATTCTAGTTTTACAACATTTGTAAATGCAGGCGTAGTTTGGTCTTTACCATATGAGTGGTTATTTTATTTTAGCATTCCAATTATTTATATACTTGTTTGGAAGAGAAAAATACCTCTTTTGTATTTAGTCCTCAGCATTGGGTTTTTAACTTTTTTCTTTATTAAATATGGTTTTATTTGGTATCATTTGCTTTGTTTTATTGGTGGAGCTATTGCCCCAATTTTAATTAAGTATTTTCCCATCTACAAAAACCTAAATAAACATTTGGTAAGTGTTATTATTATAGTAAGTTTAATTTTTATAGGCAGGTTTGATACATCTCATAAATTGGTATGCATTATTTTATTTTCTGTAGTTTTTACTCTTATTGCTTTGGGTAATGATATGTTTGGAATACTAAAAAACTCGAGTTTAAAATTATTGGGAGAAATTTGTTACAGCACATATTTGCTGCATGGTATTATACTTTTTACATTATTTCATTTTGTATTGGGAGAAGAAAATGTAAAAAAATATTCATCTTCACAATATTGTTTAGTAATGTTTTTAATAACTCCATTGCTAGTTGTGATAAGTTATTTTGCGTTTAAATTTATTGAAGAGCCATTTATGAAAAAAGGTAAATTGCATTTTGTTAAAAAAGCAGATTTGCAAAAAGGGATTCAGAAACAAACATTTTAAAAAATACAATGATAAAATATAAACGTGTGCATTTTTTTGATTTTATTATAAATTCATTCTTACCTATTTTATTAGGCGTATTTGTTTACAGACTTCCGATACTAGATAATTATTCCTTATTAAAAAATTATTTTCCAGATGGTTTATGGTCTTATGCTCTTACTTCATGCATTCTTATTATTTGGGATAGATCTTTAAATTATTTTTGGCTTTTATTCATTATTCTTTTTTTTGTACTGTATGAAATTCTTCAGTATCTTCATTTTGCAAAAGGCACAGGCGATGTGTGGGATATTATTGCCTATATTGTAGGTGCATTTATTGCAATAATTATAACCAAATTTGCAAAACGAAAGTTTTACAACCCCAAAACTACCGTATGAACAAAATTAACAAACATCATTTATCGGCATTAGCATTGATAATTTTTGGAATAATTGCTTATGCTTGCACAGCCGCAAAACCTGTACAAACACAAGAAAGGAGTTACTCTACTTCTAATAAAGATAGACCAGTGTATATAAAAAGAAAATAAGTAAAAATATTAGAAGAATAACAGATTTACAATCTTGTTTGCAATCTAATTACCATTTCATTTTTCCAAGAAGAAAATGTACCTGCCAAAATTTGCTTTCGTGCTTGCTTAACCAGCCATAAATAAAATGCCAAATTATGTACGCTTGCAATGGTGAGCCCAAGATATTCTTTCCCTTTGAATAAATGACGCAAATATGCTTTGCTATAAAAATTACTTGTAGGGCAATCAATACCATCATCAATTACAGAAAAATCATTTTCCCATTTTTTATTATCAATGTTGATGATGCCTTTGCTGGTAAACAACATCGCATTTCGCCCATTGCGTGTGGGCATTACACAATCAAACATATCTACGCCAAGCGCTATGTTTTCGAGTATGTTCCAAGGAGTGCCTACCCCCATGAGGTAGCGTGGTTTATCTGCTTGCAAAATGTCGCAACACAGCTCAGTAAACTCATACATTTGCTCAGTAGGTTCACCTACAGAAAGCCCGCCAATGGCGTTTCCTGTGGCATTTTTTGATGCTATAAATTGTGCAGATTCTGTTCGCAAATTTTTATACGTGCTGCCTTGCACTATTGGAAATAAATTTTGTGTGTAACCATATTTATCTGGCGTGTTATCAAAATGCTTTATGCATCTGTCAAGCCAACGATGTGTTAGCTGCATACTTTTTGTTGCATATTTTTCATCGCTAGGATAAGGTGGGCATTCATCAAAAGCCATTACTATATCGCCACCAATAATACGCTGTGTATCCATCACACTTTCTGGTGTAAATAAATGTTTGCTGCCATCTATATGCGATTTAAAAACCACACCTTCTTCTGATATTTTTCTACTATTAGCCAAAGAAAAAACTTGATAGCCACCACTGTCTGTTAATATTGGTTTATCCCAACCATTAAATTTATGTAAACCTCTAGCAGCTTCTAAAATTTCTAAGCCGGGGCGCAGGTATAAATGATATGTGTTGCCCAAAATTATTTGCGCTTTTACTTCTTCTTTAAGTTGTTGTTGTGTAACTGCTTTTACTGTACCAACCGTGCCTACTGGCATAAAAATTGGCGTTTGAATTATGCCATGATCGGTAGAAATAGTTGCTGCTCTAGCTTTTGTAAGCGTATCTGTCTTCTCTAAATTAAATTGTAAAGCTGCCATAAGTAAAATGTGCTAATATGCTAATTCGATAATTTGCTAATGTAAAAATGCAAGAATAAAACAATTCAACAATAAAACAATGCAACAATTTAGCAATTAAACAATATTTTTGCAGTCATGATTTTTTCAAAACTACTTGCACACTGGCCATTGGCTATTTTTATATTTTTCTGCTTACTAGTGTTTATTAGACTATTTTATTTTTCATTTTTTTTTGCAAGACTTGCATTTTACAAACCAAAAGCAAAAACAAGTTATAGAACAAATGCAGTTTCGGTAATTATTTGCTCAAGAGATGAAGCTGCTAATATTGCAAAAAACTTACCGGGTGTTTTACTACAACAATATAACAGCACTCACGAAGTAATAGTTGTAAACGATAATTCTTACGACGACACAAAATATTTGTTAGAAGGATTAAAAAAAGAATTTAAACAATTGCATATTGTAGAACTTACCCAAGAAGCAAAAATGATTCCTGGAAAAAAATTTCCGCTAAGCATTGGCATAAAAACTGCCAAGCACGAAATTGTATTGCTTACAGATGCGGATTGCGTGCCTGCTAGCGAGCATTGGATAAACAGTATGCAAGAAGTATATGATGATGAAACTGAAATTGTATTAGGCTATGGGCCTTATCATAAAAAAAGTGGATTGCTCAACAAATTGATACGTTGGGAAACTTTTCATAGCGCATTGCAATACATGAGCTATGCGCTTGCTGGCACTACATACATGGGTGTTGGTAGAAATTTGAGTTACAAAAAAGCTATTTTTTATAGGCACAAAGGATTTAGTGCACACAATAATATACCAGGTGGTGATGATGATTTGTTTATAAATATGGCCGCTACAAAGAAAAATGTAAAAATAAATTTAGATCAAAATAGTTTTACACTTAGCGAACCTGCAGAGAGTTTTGGCCAATGGAGAAATCAAAAATATAGGCACTACAGCACTTCTAAATATTATAAGCCATCGCATAAATTCTTATTGGGTTTATACGCATTTGCACAATTTATTTTTTACCCTACACTTATTGCTGCATGTATTTTTTACAATTGGAAATTTAGTTTAATTGGTTTTGCAATTGTATTACTCTTTCAAACAATTGTATATGCTAAGACCATGAAAAAACTGGGAGAAAAAGATTTGTTTCCATTCTTTATATTTTTTGACTTATGGATGTTTTTTTATTACATCATTTTTGCACCATCTTTGTTGAAGAAGCCTAAGGCGAGTTGGAAATAAATCTAAGATTTGAGATATAAGATTTAAGATTTTTTTCAACTTGAGGTTTAAACTTATATCTACCGCTTTTAAATTTATTGAAATAATATGGAACTCATAAAAAAATATTTTTCTGATTTTACAGTTGAGCAAGAAAGGCAACTTTCTTTGCTTAAAGAATTGTATGTAGATTGGAATGAAAAAATAAATGTTATCAGCCGAAAGGATATGGATAATTTTTATTTACATCATGTATTGCATTCGCTTACCATAGCTACAAGGTTCAATTTTAAAGCTGGAATGGAAGTGATGGATCTTGGCTGTGGTGGTGGTTTTCCTGGTGTGCCACTAGCCATTCTTTTTCCTGAAGCACAATTTCATTTGGTAGATAGTATCGGCAAAAAACTAAAAGTGGTAAATGAAATTGCTGAAGCTGCAGGTATAAAAAATATTACTACACAACATGCAAGGGCAGAAGAAATAAAAAACAGACAATTCGATGCGGTAGTTAGTCGTGCTGTTGCTCCACTTGGTAGTTTATGGCACTGGAGTAGAAAGCTAATTCGCCGAGCAAAGGTTACAGAAAAAGGGGTTCCTAATGGTTTAATTTGCTTGAAAGGTGGTGACCTTACTCAAGAAATTTTTGAAAGCAATTGCAAACCTTTTGTATGGGAGATAAATAAAATTTTTGAAGAAGCATATTTTGATGAGAAGTTTATGTTGTATCAGCAGGTGAAATAGATTATAGTTAATATACTTGTTAAAAAATACATCTACACATTCGATATTTCTTTAAATGAATTGTGGGCATTGAAGAGGTGACAGCTTTATTATAAGCTTTCTAGTATAAAAACAGCAATAAAAAAGCTGTCACCTCTATTGCTGAGCGAGAATTTTCAATAACCCAGTGAATGTTTTACTACAACTTTTCTATATCTTAGGTGTATGAAAAGATTACTCAACTTTTTTACCATTCTTTTTTCTTGCAGCTTACATGCACAAGATATTTCCTACAACCACAAAATTGTTGATACACTTACATCTCCAACCTTTTGGGGACGAGGTTATACCAACGACGGCATGAAGAAAGCGGCAGAATATCTTTCTGCAGAATTTAAAATGCTAGGCTTAAAACCACTTGGCAAAAAAGATTATTTACAAAAATTTACTTATTCTGCCAATACTTTTCCCGGCAGTATGGAAGTAACGATAAATGATAAAAAACTACAACCAGGTGTAGATTATATTATTGGCTCAGAAAGTAAAGGCAGCAAAGCAATAGGAAAATTCGAACAAAAAGATAGTGCTACATTCATTGACGCAAAAAATAAAATAATAGTATCATTAGAAAAAAAACTCACTTGGTCTGCAGAGCAAAAAGAAGAAAGTTATACCCGCATTCAAATAGATAAAAATAAATTTACAGAAATACCAAAAACAGTAAAATTAAACATTGAAAATAAATTTATAAAAAAGTTTAATGCAGCAAATGTATGCGCCATAGTAGCTGGCACACAAAAACCCGATTCGTTTATTTTCATCACCGCACATTACGATCACCTTGGTGGTATGGGCAAGGATACGTATTTTCCTGGAGCTAATGATAATGCAAGCGGGGTAGCATTGTTGCTAAGCCTTGCAAAATATTATGTAGCACATCCACAAAAATATTCTATTGGCTTTATTTTATTTGCAGGCGAAGAAATTGGCTTGCTAGGTTCAAAATATTATACTGAAAATCCTATTGTACCATTAAAAAATATTCGTTTCCTTACCAATACAGACTTGGCTGGTACAGGCATTGATGGCATTACGGTTGTGAATGCTACAGAGTTTCCAAAAGAATTTGCATTAATGCAAAAAATAAATACCGATGGAAAATTTTTAAAGACCATAAACGCAAGAGGCAAAGCTGCCAATAGTGATCATTATTTTTTTACCGAAAAAGGGGTACCTGCTTTCTTCTTTTATACGCTTGGCGGCATAGCAGCTTATCATGATGTGTTTGACAAAGCCGCTACACTCCCACTAACGGAGCAGGCCGATTTGATGCAGTTAATGATAAAGTTTAATGAGGGGTTGCAGAGATAAAATTATTCAATTGCCTTATTGTTAAATTGTTTTTTTCCTACCACTAATTTGTTACTCACTAACACAAAGCAAAATCTCTTTGATATAAGTTGAACAATGGTATACCTATGAAGTGAGCCTGCCTGACGGTAGCTGGTGAAACAACTATGATGACCAAAGTTTCTATGCTTGTTCAAAAAAAATTATTTTAAGTTCTTCATCAGATAAATATCTGTTTGTGGCGTAATACCTATTGGAAATGGATGCCGATAATTTGTACGGGCAAATCCATATTTTGCATAAAAGTTTTGTGCTTTATAATTGTACTCCCACACACCAAGGAAAGCTATATCAAAATTTTCTTTAGTAGCATATTCCAAAAATAAATTCATTAATTTTTGAGCTATCCCTTTGGTATGATATTCTCCTAAAACATACAAACGCTTTAACTCTATAGTTTTTTTAAGCTGCATTTCTTTAAAGCCTGGATTATTTTCTTTGTACAAAATATAGCCTATAACTTCTCCATTTGACTCTGCAAGATAATAGTGCATGTCACTATCTGCCATTTCCGCAGCAAGTGCATTTTCATTATAATAGAACTCCAAAAAATCATCCATATCCGCAGCCGTACATGTACCACTAAACGAATCGTAAAAAGTTTTCTTTGCTATTATAGAAAGCGCAGGTACATCTTGCAATGTAAGCCTGCGCAACATTACTTCGCTCATTTTTTAAAAATTAATTTCAATCATATTGTTCCTTCTATCAATATCTGCCATTCGTTGTGTGGCATCTATTTCTACTTTTTTCAAATCTCTCAAGCTTGTTTTACATTCCAATACATACGTTGGATGCGTCCATCGCCATTCATTTTGCACAATAAGTTTTGTATCGTCATCCGCTTTTTTATTTCCATACATTAAGTTTAATGGTATTGTATGCGTTTCCACACTGCCATCTTTCTTTGTAAGCTGCACGTCTATTGGCATTGGTAGTTGACCAAGCCTTCTTATACGAATTTTAGAAACACCATTTTCTTCCCACAAACTATCAATACCATAGTCAATTTTTTTTGTAGTGCTGCACCAATATTCTTTATACCAATCCAATTTTATGCCACTCACATCTTCTGCCACTGCAATAAAATCAGATGGGTTGGGATGTTTAAAACGCCAGCGTTTATAATATTCCAACAACACTTTATCCCTTGTTTGTGCACCAATAATGTAGCCTAATTGTTCAATAAAAACTGCGCCTTTGTAATACGATGCACGGCTGTATGCAAAGTTTGTATTGTAATGATCGGCATGTGTTGTCAATGGTTCTTCCAAATTACTTTTAACCACACTAAAATATCCTTGATAACTTGCATCTTGTTGCAGTTCCTTTTTATTGCCCAATGCCGCATACACTCTTACGCCTGCATACTCTGTCATTCCTTCATCCATCCAAGGGTACATGCCTTCGTTGGTGGCCAACATTCCTTGATACCAACTGTGCATCAACTCATGCATAGCACCCGGCACATCTGCCAAAAGTGTAGCCATTGGGTATTCCATACCACCATCGCCACCTTGTATAAATGAATATTGCGGGTAAGGATATTCGCCAAAAGTTTTTTCAATATAGGGCAATGCATTTTGAAATAAATCCAACAAGCCTTTCCATTTATCCATGCCTATGGCATTTTCTTTTACAATTACATGATTCATTAAACCATTTCTATTCGCTCTCGAAAAATGTACATACTCCGGATCGGCAGCCCATACAAAATCATGAATATTTTTTCCAATAAAATGCCAACTACGTTTTGCAGTAGCAATATTTTTTAACTCACTGCCTTCTTTATCATACCCCCAGCCAATTTCTTTTGCATTTACAAGCACACCAGTTCCGCCCAATTTATATGCCGCATCAATATTTATCGTCACATCAAAATCGCCCCACACCCCATAAAATTCTCTGGCAATATATGGTGTTGGGTGCCAGCCTTCGTAATCGTACTCACACATTTTTGGATACCATTGGCTCATGCTCAAACGCACGCCAGTCGTGGGATTATCACGCCCACTCCTACGCACTTGCAAAGGCACTTGCGCTTCAAATTCCATTTCAAAAACTACTTTAGTTTTTGGCAAAATACTTTTAGTAAGGGTTACTTCTAAAATTGTTTCATGATATTTAAACGGTTGTGGCACGCCATTCATCTTCAACGAAATTATTTTTTGGTACCCAATTTCATCTTCTTTCAAATTTAAAATCCTATCCTTCACACGAGGGTCCCAATCTTGCCTTCCATTATTTACAATTTTGCCAAGCTCTCTACTACGATTATCCATGCTACTGTTTGGCTGAAACGCATTAAAATATAAATGATAAAAAACTTTATCTAAAACTTTATCGCTGTTGTTGCTGTACTCTAATTTTTGCTTTCCCCTAAACTGATTTTTTGCAGCATCCATTTCTATCTGCATCTTATAATTTACTCGTTGTTGCCACCTATTTTCAGCTTGTGCAAATGTTTTAGAACTAGCAAATGCTAATAGTGCAAAAATTAAAATCTTATTCATATAAAACTATGTTTTTAGAATGGTAAATTTCGGTAAATAGTTTGAGGCGAGCAATAAAATAATAATATAAAAAATTGTACGCCAGCAGAAGTTTTTCAATCAACATCGGCCCCAGTTTACCCCACAGCATTGCGGGGCTTTCCGCAGTACTCCTCGTGCCGTTCGTTCCTCACGCCACTGCGGGGTAGCCGCTGCAATCGGGCGTATATTGTCAACGGTTGAATATCTATCAGCATTTATAATTCGAGGACTAAAAATTAAAATAAAACTTAACCATTATATTCGTGGGTCTGATATTATAAGTATTTATCTGCTTTAAGTTTTCAGCATTATTAATGGTTACATAAGTTTTACTATTGGTAAAATTTGACCATTCAATTTCCAACTCTGTTTTTTTAAACTTCTGTTTAAAACCAATATCCCCAAAAAAGTAACTGCCTTTGTTATTTTTATTATCCCACACTTTGTATAATTCGTTATTAAAGTATAAAGTAGATTTTTTTGACAAATAAAAATACAACCTTAAAAACTGTTGTAATCTATTGGTAGCAGATGGAGATGATGTAAGTGAGGTTTGTTTGATTTCATTTTGAAACAAATCATATTTTGTATTTGTTTCAAAAGATGCATACGAAAGCATATTTAAATTACTTTTAAAACCCAAAGAAATAATTTTTGAATTACTTTTTACAATTTGGTTTTGTTGTAATAATTCTGATTGCAAAATGTTGTAACTATAATTTAATGCAAGGTTTATTTTTGCTTCTATAAAATATTTACTTGTATTGCCAGATACCATTAAACTTTTTTGATAATTGTTTAAATAACTACCAACAGATTTTATAAAAAAACCATCAAACACTTGGTTAAATATAATATTCTTTTTTGTTGTAGAAGCAGATATTGACAGATTACTAAAGATACCTTTTAGTGAGTTCTTATAATACAAAGAAGCATTTAAACTTTGTAGTTGTTGTATTGGAATTAAACTATCATTTTTATTTACACTTCTATAATTATTTAAAATTAACCCTGAAGAAATATTTGAAATATTGCCTATTGAGTTTTGTAATGTATAAGCAATATCTCCAGTAATATTTTCCGCTATTGGAAAACTAAAATCTATATTTGGATTAAAGAAAATATTGTTCGACCTTGTTTTATACTTTTCAATAGTATTATCTGTATATAAAATATTAAGTTCAATAGGCAAACCAATACTTAGCTGCCGTTTTTCTTTTCCAATCGTTATTTCATTCTCTGCATACAATCTTATATTATTCCAATTAATATTGTTTCTAAAACTATCGTTTAATTGATATTCATTTTGATTATACGATTTACCAATATTAGTTTGTAGGTTTTTATGAATATATTCTGTACCAATTTTTAGTTGTTGCAAGGTTTTTCCAATTTTTGATGTAAAAGAGATGCTGTTATCGGTATTAAAATTATTTAGAACAGCTTTTTGTGATAACTGTGCATAGTCAATCGACTGATTAAATACATCTTTAAACTGACCAGGCACTACATCCAATTGCTGTGGCATTCTATTAAAATTTATTTTGGAGCTGACAGAAATAATTTTCTTTTTTACAGGCAGGTGTGCCAAAAAATCATTTGTATATTCATAAAAAGGATTTTGTAATGCTTGAGAAACCGTATTTGGATTAATGATAATGTTGCTTTCTTTGGTATAGTCTAGCTTTACTTTGCATGTGTTTTTTAAAAATACTTTTTTAGTATTTACATTGTAAATGATGTTGCCTTCTACTTTATTGGTATTTATAAAACTATTTCTTTTTTCTTCAAAGTTTATATTTTGCCCATTAGGTAAAATATACGTTGATTGCAATGCATTTTCATTGGTAGCATTATCATTTAAATAACTCATATTAAATTTTAATTGTGCTTTATTAGGTAGCACTTTTAAAATATTAAAGTTGAACAAATGGGTATTGTTAAACAAATATCGTTTGGTAGAAATATTAGGTTGTTGGGTATTTAGTTTATTCAGTATTTCTTCTTTAATATTTTTATCCCTGTTCTCACCAACTTTTTGAATGCTAACATTATCTGATAGTTCATTTGCTAATAAGCTACCAGCATTGTTATTTTTATAAGAAGTTATTAATTGAAATGCTGGATTAAATTGCAAACCTGTTAATTCATTATCCCACAAAAATGGTGTAGCACCTAGCCCTGCTTTTGCTTTACCAATCAATTTATTTTTTGCTTTCTTTTTTAGTTTAATATTAAGTGCTGGCTCTGTACCTTTTTTTAAACTATCAAATAATCGTATATCTTGGTGGTTATCTAACAGCTGTACTTGATCCACCAAATCTGCAGGTATGTTTTTATTAGCTATGTTGTATTTTTTTTCTAATAAATCTAAACCATCAATATAGTAATGAGAAATAGGTTTGCCATTAAATTTTATTTGTCCTGAGTTTTCATCAATCTCCACACCCGGAAGTTTTGCTATTACATCGCCAATTACCCTGTCTTGTTTATCTGTAAAATTTTTTACTAAATAATTGGTAGTATCACCTTGTTGAGTAATTGGAGGTTCTTTTACAAGCACTGTTGGTAGTTCTGTAGCTTGCTCTGCTAGTATAAATTTTAGCTCTTGTGATTTATTTAGAACAGATTGTGCTTTAGTCTCATAACCTATAACAGAAACTTTAATTGTTATAGAGTCTATTTCTGCATCATATATAATTTCAAAAAAGCCCTTGCTATCTGTAATAGCAAAGGCTGAAATTTGTGTATTATTTTTTTTTATTAAAACTACACTTGCATCTTCTATTGGCTCATTCGTTTTTTTTAAAACTGTACCAGTAATTTTATTTTGGGCAAATAAAAAATTAGAAAAAAGTGTCAATAAAAATACAACTAAAAATGATTTTATCATTGCGTCAAATCAATGGGATTATAGGGACGTATTTTATGTTTAATTGGAACAGATTCTCCATTAGCGTTTGTACTAGTAAAAGTTTTACCCCCTTGTATCATCATTGCAAGTGGATCTTGTGCTTCTAATTTTTCCATCCCTTTCATTTTTTGTTTACTAATTTTTTTACAAGCTTTATAATCTTTAAAAACATTTATTACACTACGTGCTGAATTTAATTCTACACATTCAAATAGAAATTGCTGTTTATCATCTTCTACTTTTAAAATTAACCCTGGCAATCCATTAAAAAACCAAGGCCCATATTTATATGGTATAGCACTAGCAAACCAAGCGGTATAGTTTCTACCTTTAAAAGTAGTTGTAGCTTTTTGACATTGCTGGTTTAAAATAGCAATTGTTTCATTTTGTATTTGCCACTTTGGAGTAGTGAGAGAATCTACATAAACATAATTATCCTCAACAAATTTATTAGAAACATTAATCATCTTTCTAGTAAAATCAATTTTTAATACTTCGGTTTCTCTACCTGCAGATTTTTGAAACTCCTTAAAATCAGCAGAATTCGCATTTATAGTAACCATTCCTCCAGTGCTGGCTCCAGCCCGATTATTTTCTTTTTCAATTTCTGCATCAATTATACGATAGCTATATTGTTTTAAGTAACTAAAATATAATGTTGAATTTTTATTTATGGTAAGCACCATTATATCTTCGAGTTTTGAATTAAGATTTGTAGAATCTTTTCGCTTAATGAATTTGTATTTACAAGCATACGAAGTGGTATCGGCTGCAAATAGATTTACATTGAAAACCAAAAATGTGGTAATTGCAATTATTATTATTTTCATTTTATGGGGTTATTTCAATTGGATTGTATGGCGCCAATGCTATTTTTTTATTATCCTCTATTATTGAACCATCGCCTCTTGTTCCCGTTACATTTGGATATTCCATTTGCATAAATAATTTTTTATTTTCAATTCTAAGTTTTTGCAGTTCTTTAAGTTTCTTAAAAGTGATTTTTTTACTATTTTTATACAAAGAGAAGATTGGTTTTTTAGAAACTTTTTGATTTAATTCTGTACATTCAAAATTAAACTGATTATCATCGTCAGATATTTTTAAGATAAGCCCCGGCAGCCCTACAAACTTGTATGGTCCAACTGATATAGGAATTTTAGTTGAAAACCAAGCTGTATATTTTCTTCCACGGAAATTTGTGGTAGCTTTTTGACAATCTTGCCCAATAAATTTCATAGTATCTTCCATTATCTTCCAAACTGGTATTTTGAAAGAATCAATACAATTAAATTCTGAGCTTGAGGACAGCTTATCAAATATTTTAAACTGTTTATTATTATACTCATATTCAATTATTTGGCTTTCCGCATTAAGAAAATAAGAAGCAATATTGGCTTGAATAGTTTCAAAAGAAGGCTGATTAATTTTATCCTGCAAATATTTATTATAACCAATTTGTCTTTGACTACTATAAAATAAAGACTTGGTTTTATAACCTTCTAGGTTCATTAAATCTACTACTTTAGTACTTTTTAGCTTAGCATTTATTTGATGAGAATACTCGTATTTAACTAAATAAATAAGTTCAGTTTTACTAGTTTGTCCTATACAATTAGTTTTGAAAAAAATAAATGAAAATAAATATATGAATAATTTCATAACAAAAATTTTAAAACTATGGCATTGTAACAATGCCATAGTTGTTGATAAATTAAGTACTAATTTAAAGTGTTTGTTACACAATTATACGTTGGATGATCCATTAACCAATCTAGTGCTCCAGAATAGCTTGAAAAAGGTCCATAAGTAACAGCTGGTGAACATCCGTATGTTACATACCAATTTTTAAATGACTTTTTCATTTCCTTTACGTCCTTCTTAATTGGTAATTTTATTCCTCCAACCTTTCCATTACCAGCACTCGCAAATAACCCAATACCTACAAATGCTAAAATAAACATGATTTTTTTCATTTTGCAAAATTTAAAGTTAATGATTAATTGTTTATCCCTTTGGGTTTTATTGGTATCATTATAAGGATAAAATGAACCGCATTTGTTTTGGCCAAACAATATTGTATAATAAAACTTTAAAGCAATTCAATTAAAGGTTTATTTATGTTTTACGCTTAAGAGTGTAAAGGTTAACTATTTAAATGAAATAACATGTAATTTAGTCCGACAATATTTGTAGTAATTTTGAAAATTGTTGTAGTATTTAACCTACAGAAGAATGCGGTGTTTTTGAATGTTTGCATTGTTTTTCTCAAATTTGAGTGTAGTATAAAGTAAACTTCTCTGTAAATAAAAGTAAATAAAAGGAAAATTAATTTTAAAATTACTGCGGCTTTCCTCCCACCACAATCACAATTTCCCCCTTCACAGTCTTAGCATTAAAATAATCATGCACTTCTAGCAAAGTACCTCGCTTATTTTCTTCAAACATTTTGGTAAGTTCTCTGCTTACGCAGCATTGGCGGTCGTTTCCTAAATATTCTGCAAGGTCACGCAACGTGCGTAGCAAGCGCATGGGGCTTTCGTAAAATAACATGGTACGTTTTTCCTCGGCCATGCGTTTAAGAAAAGTTTGCCTTCCTTTTTTTAATGGTAGAAACCCTTCAAAGCAAAAGCTATCTGTAGGCAAACCGCTATTTACAAGCGCCGGTACAAAAGCTGTAGCACCTGGCAAACTTGTTATTGTAATATTATTTTTAATACACTCCTTTACTAAAATTTGCGCAGGGTCGCTAATACCCGGTGTGCCAGCATCGGTAATTAATGCAATAATTTTACCTGCAAGCATTTGCCCTGCAAGGTGAGCCGCAATTCTACTTTCGTTGTGTTTATGATAAGGCGAGAGTGGTTTATTTATGCCGTAATAATTGAGCAATACTGAAGATGTTCGAGTATCTTCTGCTAATATTAAATCTGCATTTTTTAAAACCTCTACCGCACGAAACGTCATGTCTGCAAGGTTTCCGATGGGGGTGGGTACGAGGTAGAGCATAAATATGCAAATTTGAAAATGAGGCAATATGAAAATAGAAACTACAACCAACTAACGTTTCGCAAAAAGTACAGTTCCATTAGCAGAAATTTGCACATCTGCATATTTTCCTATTTGCTTATTTGTATTTCGTAAAACTCCATCACCGCATTTGCCAATAATTGTTTTGCAGCAGTATCCGCTTTTTCTCTTGCTATTACTTCACTCTCTGCTTCTATATTTAGCTCTATACTCTTGCCAATGCGCACATCGTTTATACCAGTAATACCAAGGTTTGCAAGGCCGCCCATTACTGCTTTCCCTTGTGGGTCTAGCAAATTTTTAAGTGGCATTACTTTTATTTGTACAGTAAAAATCATGTTGTTTTATTTTTGAATGCCAAAGATAAAATAATGTAGCCTATAAACACGACTGGTACAGCAAGCCATTTTAAAAATATGGCAGCTACAATAGCAAAACCTACTAAAATATATTTTGGCAAATTATCATTAATTGATGTGTTTTTGAATTTTAATGCCATTAGTGGAAGTTTGCTTACCATCAACCCACTTACTATCAATATCAACAAATACAAAAACCATTTGTTTAAAATTAAATCCAATAAAAACCTACTCTCGGTATTCCAATAAATAAGCGGTAAACTTGCAATAAGCAAACCTGCGGCGGGTATTGGCACACCTTTAAAACCGAAAGATTGTGTAGTGTCTAAATTAAATCTTGCCAAACGATATGCGCCTGCGGCAGCTATTATAAATGCAGGAAACAACAACCAGATAGAAGTATTCACACCATTCTCCCCACTTGCATAACTTATCCGCAAAAACTGATACATAATCATAGAAGGTGCTACACCAAAACTTACTACATCTGCCAAAGAATCTAATTGCTTACCCATTTCAGAACTTGCATTAAAAAGTCTTGCTACAAAACCATCTAAAAAATCTACTACAGCAGCTATGCCTATAAACAAAGATGCCATCCACATTTTTTCTGATACGTCAACAAATTGTCCGCCGTTTGCATCTAATTGGATGGTTATTCCATTTTGAAGAATAAAGGTAATTGCAATACAGCCACAAATTAAATTAAGCAGTGTAAAAATATTTGGTATTTGTTTCATGATAGAGAGACGACAGACAACAGACCAGATCAAAGAACCAAGCATGTTGTTTTCGTAATTTTTATTTGTTTAAAGTATTATTCGATTTGAATTTTTGCTGCTATTTATTATTTAATTTTTTAAGTACATCTTTTAATTCGGCAATATTCACTTCTTTAAAATCTAGGTTAACTTCATTAGTTTTTGTATTTTCTAGTTTTAAGGAAAGATAGGCACTTTGTTCGTCTTTGTATTTTAAGCCTACTATCCAAACTTCATTTTTATCAAATACTTTATAAAATTCATACCTTCTTTTAGCAAATGCAGGCACTACTGTTTTACTTCGAGTATAAATGAGCTTTACATCTTTTGAAGGTTTGGGAGTTTCTTTTACATACATATTTGTAAAATCGGACCCGTTATTGTATCTATCTATATTATGATAATCCCAATTTGCATTTTTATACACATAATATTTCAGCGCATTGCTATTTACATCTTTACTTATTAAAAGTGCATCTCCCAGTTGGTCTTTATTCATCCCAAACTGTTGAATAGCTTGTGCTTCTTTTGTAATTATTTCTGTAACGTTATCGTATTTGTTTTCTGCACCTTTTCCACTTAAAAATTTTCTTATTTTACAAAAAAAGAAATGGCATTTTACACTTTTCCTACCTCCAGAACTACTGCCACAACCAAAGGAAAGCCCATTCCAATCCAACCCTATTACTTCATCATATTGCTTATCTAGCTCCCAATTTAAATAATCAGATTGCTTTTCTCTGTTAGCAGAAAACGATTTCATATCAGGTAAAACACTTTCTGTAGGCACCATTACTATAAGAAATTTTCCATCTTGGTATTGTAAAGTATCTCTGCCACATAACCCTACAAGCCTTGTCATTCCGCCAGATTCTAATGGCTCACCATTGCTAGTAGTTGTAAGATTGTTTAAAATAAAAGAAGCATTATCAAGATATTCATTTAACAATAAAGTGATACAACTACAATTACCTGTATTAATAAATGTTCCTGCCTTATAATAAACAATTGTACCTTCTTTACCTATAATCGCAGTATCTTTTAACGGATTAATACAAAACGCCTGTGGTTCATCTTTAATAAGTTTATAAAGATTGTCTATTGCCAGCCCATCATCTTCACATTTTTTTTTGCTAAAAATAATTTCTACACGTCTATTTTTTCCCCTTCCTTCTTTGGTATTATTTTCTGCTATAGGATTTAATTTACCAAAAGCTATTAAAACTAAGGCAGGCATATTGTCTTCATTGTTTTCCTTAAGCAATAATGTAAACAATAAATCTTTAACAGCATTTGCTCTCTTTTCAGAAAGCTCTTTATTAGCCGAAATAGAACCAATATTATCTGTATAGCCATTAATATAAATTATATCATCACAATTAAACTCTTTTCCTCCAAGAGAAGATAGTTTAATTGTATCACTTTCTTCAATAGCATTACTTCCATTAGCAAAATGTAAAACAACTGATTGCGCTCTAGATATTATGCCGAAAAATAAACAAAATGTAACTATAAATAATTTTGCTTTTATAATATGCTCCATAAATTTATTTTAATAAAAAATACTATCCACTTAACTCTATTTGCAAATTTGCTTATGGGCATATTTGCACATTACTTAATTCTTTTCATCAACGCCTCAATCTCCTCCACCTCTATCGGAATATTCTTCATTAAATCTTTATTGCCCGTCTTCGTTATCCAAAAATTATTTTCTATGCGCACACCCATTTTTTCTTCTTCAATATAAATGCCCGGCTCTATGGTAAAAACCATTCCTGCTTTTATTGGTTCTGTACGTGTGCCAAGGTCATGCACATCTACACCTAAGTGATGCGAAATACCATGATACAAATATTTTCTATAAGCTCTGTTGTTTGGGTCTTCATTTTTAATATCGCTCTTTCTTAACAAACCAATTTTTTGAAAAATTATCGTTGCTTCATCTCCTATTTTTTCGGTGTAATCGACAATACTAATGCCAGGCTTTAAAATACTAGCCGCATAGTTATGCAAATGCAAACAAGCATTATACACTGTTTTTTGTCTACGCCCAAATTTTCCGTTTACTGGTATTGTTCTTGTAAGATCTGCGGCATAGTTCCCATACTCTGCGCCAAAATCCATCAATATCAAATCGCCATCTTTGCACTCCCTACAATTTTCTACATAGTGCAATACTCTTGCATTATCGCCACTCGCAATGATACTTCCGTAAGCCTCGCCTGTGGCACGCTGCATAAGAAATGAATGAATAATTTCTGCGTGTATTTCGTATTCCATTACACCAGGCTCAATAAACTGCAATAATCTTCTAAATGTAATATCAGTAATGTCTATAGCCTTCTGCATCACCTCTACTTCTTCGGCAGTTTTAATAGCACGCAGTTCTTTTAAAATTGGAGCACTACGTTTATAATTATGTAATGGATAACGTGCACGCATTTCTCTTGCATAACGATAATCTCTTACGGCTATCAAACTAGCCTTTCTATCATTTTCATTTGTGTTTAAATAAATATTTTCTGCCAAATGAATCCATGGTTGTAGCATAGCATCTAAACTATCTAAGAATATTACCGTTTCTATACCCGATATTTTTTGTGCTTCTGCAATGCGCAAACGATGTCCGTCCCATTTTTCTTTCATTTCGTTTGGTCGTACAACTACCAATACTTCTCTATATTTAGCATCTGAATTATCGGGAAAAAACACGAGCATCGTATCTTCTTGCTCTATGCCAGTAAGCCAATACAAATCTGAATTTTGTTTAAACTTATGCAATGCATCGCCATTGGTTGGGAGCTCATCATTGCTGTTAAAAATGGCAATGGAGTTTTTTTGCAATTTGCCTACAAAACGTTTTCTGTTTTGAATAAAAATTTCGGGGTTGAGTGGTAGATATTTCATTGTGCTTGTTTTGAATATGCAATATAATTTTTTTGAACCACAAAGGCACAAAGTTGGCTAAGTTACTCAAAGAAATATTTCAGTACAAAATTTAGGGTTCAGCTACCGTTGTTTTTCCATAATATTTCTAATGCATAATCTATTGCACAATCTATTGCATAATAAAAGCTGAAAAAAGATTTGCAGCTGACGAGCGGCGGGATAGAAGCGGCACCAAAGCGTAGCGAAGGTACAGCGTATAGCCCGGACCCATGCTGATTCATGACCAATGGTTACCGCACAAAAAAACCTCGCCAAAATATGACGAGGGTATTTAAAAATTATAAGAAAATATTAATTCACTTTTGGTGCAGCAGCCAATATTTCTTCGCTTACACCGCTTGCATATTTTTCAAAGTTTACAATAAATTTTTTCGCCAGTACAATTGCTTTTTCATCGTAAGCATTTTTATCTTCCCAGGTATTGCGAGGGTTCAATATTTCGCTTGGCACATTGGGGCATTCTGTTGGCATCATCATTCCAAAAATTGGATGTGCTTCATATTCCACATTGTCTAACTTACCATCTAGCGCTGCGGTTATCATAGCACGTGTGTAAGGCAATTTCATGCGGCTACCAACACCATATGGTCCGCCACTCCAACCTGTGTTTATCATAAATACATTCACATTATTTTCTTCCATTTTTTTACCAAGCATGGCTGCATATTTACCAGGGTGCAGTGGCAAAAATGGAGCTCCAAAACATGCACTAAAAGTTGCTGATGGTTCTTTCACTCCAGCCTCTGTGCCTGCTACCTTTGCAGTATAGCCACTTATAAATTGATACATGGCTTGTCCAGTGGTAAGTTTGCTTATTGGTGGAAAAATGCCATAAGAGTCTGCCGTAAGAAAGAAAATATTTTTTGGTGTTTTGCCAATAGAAACTTCTAATGCATTACTTATAAAATCTAATGGATAACTTGTTCTTGTATTTTCAGTAATGTCTTTATTGGTAAAGTCAACCACATTTGTACCATCGATAAAGCCTACATTTTCTAACAATGCGCCTGGCCGAATGGCGTTGTAAATTTCTGGTTCGTTCTCTTTATTAAGGTTTATCAGTTTTGCATAACAACCCCCTTCAAAATTAAACACTGTATCATCTGTCCATCCATGTTCATCATCGCCAATTAATTTTCTGTTTGGATCTGCGCTAAGCGTCGTTTTTCCAGTGCCACTCAATCCAAAAAATATTGCGGTATCGCCTGCTGCGCCTACGTTTGCAGAGCAGTGCATGCTCAATACATTTTTTTGCTGTGGCAAAATAAAATTAAGAATGGTAAAAATTCCTTTTTTCATTTCTCCAGTGTATCCTGTACCGCCAATCAATATTATTTTTTTTGTAAAACTCGTCATGGCAAAATTATGCTGACGAGTACCATCTATTGCAGGGTCTGCAAGAAAAGTAGGTGCGTGCAATATTGTCCACTCAGGTAAAAAATTTTCTAATTCATTTTCTGTAGGGCGAAGAAACATATTGTAAGCAAATAAATTACACCAAGGATTTTCATTTACCACACGAATGTTTAATCTGTATTTTGGGTCTGCACATACATATGCATCTCTTACCCACAGTTCTTTTTCGCCAAGATGCTTTACTAATTTTGCATGCATGTTGTCAAACACTTCGGGAGTGATGGCAATATTAAATTCATTCCAATGCACTGTATCAGCCGTTATCTCATCTTTCACACAAAATTTGTCTTTTGGGCTTCTTCCTGTAAATTCTCCTGTATTAATAATCAAGGCTCCAGTATCATTTAATTTTCCTTGACCAAGTGAAACTGTAGTTGCAGAAAGTTGCGCAGGTGTTTGTTGGTAATGAACAGGATTACTCGATTTTATACCTGTTATTGTCAAAACATCGTTGATTGTTTCAGACGATTCAAATACTGACATATCATGTTTTTTGGTGAGGGCGCAAATGTATATTAAGTAAACGTTATAGCAAATTTTAGAGGCATAATATTTAGTAAAAAATTACTAAAAAAACTGGTAGCGAAGGATGGAAAATGAGCTTTTCACCCCAATCATTCATAATCCCAACCCACTTCATATATCTTGGTCAAATTAGAAGCTCATTTCAGGTATTTCTCCTTCAACAATAAGTGGTGCTGAAGTTTTCGATACAATTTCATCTATAGAAACACCAGGGGCTCTTTCTAATAGCGTAAACCCATTGGTAGTAATAGCTATAACAGCTAAATCCGTTACTATTTTCTTTACACATTTAGTTCCAGTAAGGGGTAGTGTACAGTTTTTCAACAACTTACTTTCTCCAGATGGGTTGGTGTGCATCATGGCCACAATAATATTTTTTGCACTTGCCACTAAGTCCATTGCACCACCCATACCTTTTACCATTTTGCCAGGTATTTTCCAGTTAGCAATATCTCCATGTTCGCTTACTTCCATAGCTCCAAGTACAGTAAGGTTTATTTTGCCAGAGCGTATCATTCCAAAACTCATAGCACTATCAAAAATAGATGAGCCTGGCAATGTGGTAATGGTTTGTTTTCCTGCATTAATCAAATCGGCACTTTCTTCTCCTTCTATCGGAAATGGGCCCATGCCAAGCAATCCATTTTCGCTTTGCAACACTACATCCATTCCTGCTGGAATATAATTTGCTACCAGAGTAGGAATACCAATGCCAAGATTTACATAAAATCCATCTTGCAATTCTTGTGCTATACGTTGTGCTATTTGAAATTTATTTAGAGCCATAAAGAAAATGTGAAAATGAGAAAATGTGCAATTATGCAAATTTAAAACCCGAAGTTTATAATTTTTTTTGCGTCGCCAAAACCTTGAACCTTTTAAACCTTAAACCTTCTAAACCTTTTAAACCTTCCTCACCGTCCTCTGCTCTATCCTTTTCTCATAATTTGTTCCTTGAAAAATACGATGAACATAAACACCTGGAGTATGAATAAAGTTTGGATCTAGTTCACCATCTTCTACCAATTCTTCTACTTCGGCAATAGTAATTTTTGCCGCCATTGCCATTAGCGGATTAAAATTTCTTGCGGTGTCTTTGTAAATTAAGTTTCCTTGCTTATCTCCCTTCCATGCTTTTACGATAGCAAAATCTGCTTCAAAAGCAAGTTCCATCAAATAATCTTTCCCGTTAAAATTTCGCACTTCTTTTCCTACTGCTACCTCAGTGCCAACACCTGCAGGTGTGTAAATAGCAGGCATTCCATAGCCAGCAGCCATGCATCGTGTAGCAAGTGTTCCTTGTGGTATTAATTCTACTTCAAGTTCGCCAGATAGTAATTGCCTCTCAAACTCTGCATTCTCCCCCACATAAGATGCTATCATCTTTTTTACTTGCTTTTGTTGCAACATTAATCCTATTCCAAAGTCATCTACACCTGCATTGTTTGAAATACAAGTAAGATTTTTCACTCCCTTTTTTACCAATGCTGCTATGCAATTTTCTGGAATACCACAAAGCCCAAAACCTCCAAGCATGAGCACTTGACCGTCCTGTATATCAGTTATTGCTTCATCCGCATTTTTGCTTAACTTATTCATGGTTTTTATTTTAGCAACTCTTGAGATTGCAATGAAGGTTGCCCAACTTGTCTATCCCTATTTTTAAAAGAATGCAATAATCTTATCGAGTCAATTTTATTAGTAGGTATTGAGTTACTAATTATATTTAGTTTAATAACTGTATCATTAAATTTTAATGGTTCTTGAATGTTAAATGGAAGTTTGGGTTTTAATATCGCTTTCAATGAAAATATATCTTCATAATGAATTACTCTTTTACCACTCATTTTTTGTTCAAATTCTTTTTGATGCAACCTAGTTTGTTTTGCAACTATAGAATCTAAAACATCTTTCATCAAAGCATCGTGTTTCAAATAATATTGATAACTCTTGTAAAAAACTTCCTTATCAATTTTATACTTTGAAAATAATTTTTGTTGTAAATTAAAGTTTTCAATTGCTAAATTTTTATATGAATCTTTCGAAATAAATTCTTTTGTAAATGCATCTGCTTTCATTTGTTCCCACAATATCATTTCCATCTTTTCTTGAGACAAAATATTTCTCGGCAAATTACCATCTGAACAAGAAAATAATACTACACTAATGATAAAAATGAATAAGTGTTTCATGGTTATTTTAAACCTTCTCTATAATTATTTGCATTGGTAATATCTAACCTACTTAATAGTTCAGCTGCCTTTGCTTTATCTTGTGGAAGAGCTTTTGAAAATATTTTTATCAATTCATTCGACTTTCCTTGAAAGAAAAATTGATTAATCATTGTATTAGGATTGTCATTATTAAACACCGCTAATAGATTCAACACATTAAGCATTTCTACTCTTGCCGAATTTTCATCATCATAAAATCTATCCAAACCAAGGCGGTAATAATTGTAATAAATATCATTCATTACTGCATATTTACTGTTAAGCATATTATCCACAAGCCAATAGCGATTTCTTTGCCCATCAAATGCTTTCCATCCTTTTATTCCACGCCCATCTGGAGCATTGTTTACAATATTTTGAGCTTTCAAAAAAGCATCTTGTCCACCTCTTATAGCAAAAGATTCGCTATCGAAACCTATAATCATATTGGCATAATAAGCAAAAATGGCTGTAAGGTTTGAAATTTGTGCGTCATTACCCGATACCCTATTTTCATTAAATTCCAATTGTTGAAATTCTACATACTTAAAACTTAAATCGTCATCTTTAAAATTAATTATTGGAGAAAGGTACGTGGAATTAAAAATTGGTCTTGCTGCTTGAATAGTAATAGACCCATTGTAAACATTTGTTTCATCTGTTGGGGTAAGGTTCACAAAAAAAGTACAATCTATTCTTTCGTTTGGTGCATATACTTCTTTGGTCCACCTTCTTGTATTCAAAAAGTTATTGAGTGCAGTTTGCAAAGTAAGAAAAGTATTTTTGTTTACAGTGCTAGCAATTTGCAATGCAGATATGGTTACCCTTGCATTTAGCTCTTGTGCATTAGCAAAAAATACTGTTGTCGAAAATAAAATTATTAAAAATATTTTGCGCATATTATTTTTTTAAAATAGTATCAATTATATCTGTAGCTACCTTTTCTTTTGTTTTCATTTCAAAAGAATGTATTGCTCCATCTTTCCCAAAAATAGTAATTTTATTGGTGTTATGTCCAAATCCTGCTCCATCATCTTTCATAGAATTTAAAACAATAAAATCGGCATTTTTACTTTCCAATTTTTTGAGTGCATTTTCTTTTTCGTTTTCTGTTTCTAGTGCAAAACCTACTACTGTTTGCTTAGCAGTTTTTAACATTCCAAGTTTTTTTAAAATATCCTCTGTTCGTTTTAATTCTATGGTAAACAAAGATTCATTTTTTTTAATTTTTTCATCGGCCACATTTACTGGAGTATAATCTGCAACGGCAGCGCACATGATGGCTATATCCGAAGTCGCAAAGTTACTTACACAAGCTTCATACATTTGTGCTGCGCTTTTTACCCTTGTAGTTGTTATACTTGTTGGTACTTTCTCTGTAGATGGTCCTAACACTAAAGTTACATCAGCTCCCCTTGCTGCACATTCATTTGCAATAGCAATTCCCATTTTACCAGTGCTATGATTGCCTATAAACCTTACAGGGTCTAATGCTTCGTATGTTGGCCCTGCACTTATCAATATCTTTTTATTTTTAAGATCTTTTTTGGCATTAAAAAAAGTAGCAACCGTTTCCAAAATAAATTCGGGTTCAGCCATTCTACCTTCACCAGATAAACCACTAGCCAATTCTCCTTCATCTACTGGCAAAATAATATTGCCATATTCTTTGAGCTTTAAAAGATTATTTTTTGTAGATGGGTGTTTCCACATGTCCTCATCCATAGCAGGTGCAACCATTATTGGGCAAGTAGCAGACAGATAAACAGCTTGCACTAAATTATCGCAAATGCCATTAGCCATTTTTGCAATTGTATTACAACTTGCTGGTGCTACTATCATTACATCGGCCCAGCGACCAAGCATTACATGGTTTGCCCAAGTATCTGCTTCAAATAAATCTGTAAAGACTTTATTTTTAGATAGCGTAGCCAATGTAAGTGTAGGAATAAAATCTTGCGCAGCTTTGGTCATTACTACTTTTACTTCTGCGCCATGTTTTACACAAAGACGTATAAGCGTTGCCACCTTGTAAGCGGCAATACTCCCAGTAACAGCTAGTAATATTTTTTTATTTTTCAGCATAAATAAAAACGACGGCAAGAAACCGTCGTTAAAATTATTAATTAAAAATTAAATGATTGAAGAAAAAACAATTCATTAACTAAAAAGATCTTCATCATTTCTACGGAAGTAGACTTTATCTTCCAAAAACTCAGTAGTAGCCAACAAAGCAGAGTTTGGCATACGCTCATACGCACGAGAAATCTCTATTTGCTCTTTATTTTCGTGTATTTCTTCTAAACTATCGGTATGGCTAGCAAATTCTTCCAATTTATTATGTAATTCTTCTTTTACAGTAATATTTATCTGATTAGCTCTTTTTGCTATTATGGCAATAGATTCATATAAATTTCCTGTTTTGTCTTTCATATCAGACAATTTCTTTGGCTCTACACTACTGCTAGTGCTAGAGCTTAACTGACGGCGAAGTTTGCTCATTGGTAAGTTCTTTTATATTGTTTTTACTTAAATTACTGTACTGTTCTGCATCTTTTAGCAAAGTGCTCTCTGGGTAACGATCTACAAAATCTAAATACTCGATTACTACTTTCTCAAAACGTTCTTGTTGTTTTTCTATTACACTAAGTTTTGCAAATTTATAAAATGATTTTACAACCATTAGTTTGTAATGCTCTCCTTTTACCGATTCTGAATAATTATTCAACAAATTATTAAAAGCAATACCAGATGCTCTAAACTGCCCAAGATTATAATACAATTGAGCTTCTCTTGCTTCTTTCATTTCTAATTTTGCCCTTCCTTCATCTATAATAGCGGTAGCATCTTTTACCCTAGGCGAGCCCATGTGTTGGTTAATAAAAGTCTGCATCATATTCATACTCTTTTGAGTATTTACTTGCTCTAGCTCAAGTTTTGGACTTTGCTTATAAAAGCTATAAGCACGCATATAATCAATTTCTTCAGCGTGTGGGCTATTTGGAAAGACTTCTAAATATCCTTTAAAAAGATTCTCTGCATCTCCATATTGCTTTTCATAATAAAAACAATATGCATATTTATAATACAAATCCTCAAACTTATCAGTACCCTTCATAGCAGGAAAAAGTTCTTCATATAATGCCCTTGCATTTCTATAGCTTTTCTTAGCATAATACTCATCTGCTTTGGCTAGTTTGTAAGCCACATCATGGCTTTTTTGTATTTTACTGAATTTGCTACAAGAGCTAAGTCCAATTAAAAGAATAAATACCGTAAATAACTTGATAAATAACTTCATAAGAATGTGCAAAATTAGCTGTTTTTTTTCAAAAATGATGCATAATTATCAAAAAAACAAATGTATTGCGTTAATCATATTATAAACCTTTAATGACTATCCGCAATTAGGTGCAAGGTTTATACCATGCGCTAGAAATTGCTGCTACTATTAATCTATCGAATAGTTTAATTCCAAAATACCTTCT
>JAYTLA010000157.1:0-21193 GCA_043729825.1 Ferruginibacter sp. | reverse complement strand
AGATGAATGGGTAGCAGGAAAATATTATACTTTGTGGATGATGACCAAGGAAGAAACAAAAGACAGTCGAGTAAAATGGACGATGAATTTTAGTAACTGAATACCGTGAATAGTTAATTGTTATTAGGTTTTTTACTCAAGCAACATAAGAAATAGTAAAACATAATAATAACCTTACAATTAACAAATAACGACTAACTAATAACAATTAACAATTAACAATTAACAATTAACAATTAACTTTTTCTACAATGAAATTTTTTATATCTACAATATTAATTGCGGCTTTAAGCTTTGCAGCTTGTTTATTTTTGCCTTGGTGGGTTATTGCCATTGCTGGTTTTGTGGTAGCATTTGCTATTCCTCAAAAAGCGGGTTTAGCTTTTTTATCAGGCTTTATTGCACTCTTTATTTTATGGGTTGGCATGAGTGCTTACATGAGCAGTGCCAATGGTAATTTGTTTATTCATAAAATGTCTGTATTATTTTTACAGAAAGATAATACTACGATGCTTTTTATTCTTACAGGATTAATAGGTGGATTGGTAGCAGGTTTTGGGAGCTTGAGTGGGCGGTTGTTGAAGAAGATGCTGGTGAAGAGCTGAATTTAAGTAAGCTTTTGGAGATAATAATTTTGTTTAAAAAAGTTTTTGCTAATATGGTTAGCCAATATATTTTTAGTATTTTTAAAAGTGTAAGTTTTTTTTCACTAATATGATTAATCTAAATATTTACTATATCTTTTGCTAAAACATTAATTAATAAATGTTTAGTTAAAATAAATACCCTCATTTTACTAACGATATTAGACATAATTACCATCATTTTACTATAACTTTTAAAAAAGATTACCCTCATTTTGTGCAAATTGATATATCTTCGTGTAAGTGCTAAAACGTAGAATTATATCGCAATTAGAAAACTGGGCTTCATCAGCAGATAGAAAGCCGCTGATACTCCGTGGAGCTAGGCAAGTGGGTAAAACTACCGTAATAGAACAATTTGCCACACAGTTTGACCAATACATAAACATAAACCTCGAACGCAAGGCAGAAAAAGAAGCGTTTGAAAATTATACTACTATAGATGAATTGGTAAAGCAATTATTTTTCATCAAACAAAAATTATACTCAAAAAAAGAGAAAACGCTTTTGTTTATAGATGAAATACAAGAAGTGCCAGAAGCGCTAAATTTACTTCGTTATTTTTATGAAGATACTCCCGAAATTTTTGTAATAGCAGCCGGCTCTTTATTAGAATTTGTTTTTAGAAAAGATATAAATATTCCTGTGGGCAGGGTAGAAAATTTAGTGTTAAACCCTTTTTCGTTTGAAGAGTTTTTAATGGCATTAAATGATGAAACGGCATTGCAACAATTGCACCAAATACCCATCAGCAATTTTGCTCATGAACGCATGTTGCAGTTGTTCAACAAATATATTTTAATAGGCGGAATGCCCGAAGCTATAAAAAAATATATTCAACAACAAGACTTAAAGCTACTTGATAAAACGTATGAAAATTTGCTTGCTGGTTATTTGGAAGATGTAAAAAAATATGCCAATAGCAATGTGCAAGCACAAATAATAAGAAATGTAATGCGCAACTCATTTGAGCAAGCAGGGCAGCGTATAACTTATGTGGGCTTTGGTAATTCCAATTATAATTCTAAAGAAGTAAAAGTGGCATTAAGCTTATTGGAAGATGCAAGATTGCTGCATGTTGTGTATCCTTTAACCACTACCACTAGGCCAATCGAATGGAATTATAAAAAAAAGCCACGCCTGCATTTGTTAGATATTGGGCTGGTAAATTATTTTAAAGGCATACAAAAAGAAATAATGCTAGCTAAAGATTTAGAAAAAGTATATAAAGGCAGCATTATAGAACAAATAGTAGGACAAGAAATGATAGCCTATCAAACAAGTATTTTGTATAAGCCAAATTTTTGGGTAAGAGAAAAAAATGAATCATCTGCAGAAATAGATTATTTATACATAGATGGCGAAAAAATAATACCCATAGAAGTAAAAGCGGGTGCTACAGGCAAATTAAAATCGCTACACATATTTATGGATACTGCAAGCCACAATATGGCTATAAGGGTTTATGGTGGAAAGCCAGAAGTAACTACTTGTAAAACCATAAGCAATAAAACATATTTTTTATTAAACCTGCCTTATTACTTAATTGCAGAGTTACAAAATTATTTAGCTTGGTTTGAAAGTGAAATAGAAAAAATTAAAGTCGATTAACTTTTTAATTTTTATTAAATATGTAATCCAATTTTTTTTCTTGAAAAGTATTTTACAAATTCTGTAACATATACTTTGTTATATTCGTATAAGCTAAAACATCTCTATGCGAATATTTTTATTTTGCCTCATTATTATTGTTAGCCAAACTTCGCAAGCACAAAAAATATATGGTACAGTGTTCAATTCGCAGGGCGATTTATTGCCTTATGCATCTATAACCATAAAAGGAACTACAAAAGGTGCAAGTGCAAATGACAAAGCAAAATATTCCCTCAATTTACCCAATGGTACCTATACAATTGTTTGTAACCATTTAGGTTTTACAACTACCGAGAAAAAAGTTACGGTTAACGGTGAGACGGAATTAAGCTTTGTATTGACGGATCAAAAGCTGAGTATGGATGCTGTGATAGTGAAGAACGGCGGCGAAGATCCAGCTTATGAAGTAATACGTAATGCAATAAAGAAAAGAAATTTTTATGCCAAGCAAGTGAGTCAATTTACATGCAATATTTACGGTAAAGATTTAATAAAGTTAAAATCGCTGCCTAAAAAAGTTTTTGGTAAAAAAATAGAAAGCAACGATAAAAAAGAAATGGGGGTGGACTCTTCGGGCAAAGGCATTATTTATTTATCTGAATCGGTTTCAAAAGTAAGCATAGCACAGCCCGATAAATTTAAAATGGAAGTTATTAGCAGCCGTGTAAGTGGTAGCGATGGTTTTGGGTTTAATTTCCCAGCATTTATAAGTTTGTATAGCAACAATGTAAAAGTATTTACAGAAAAGTTTAACCCACGTGGTTTTATTTCTCCCATTGCTGATGGTGCTATTGGGTTTTATAAATTCAAATTTTTGGGTACCATTTTTGAAAATGGACGTACACTTAGTAGCATACGTGTAACGCCTAGGCGCAAGTACGAGCCACTATTTTCGGGTATTATAAATATTGTGGATGATGAATGGAGCATACAAAGTTTTGATTTAATACTTACCAAAACAGCACAATTAGAATTAGTAGATACCCTTCAAATTACCCAACTTCATGTACCTGTAGATGCGAGCATACGTAGGGTAAAAAATCAATTGATACATTTCGATTTTAATCAGTTTGGCGTAAAAATGGGCGGCAATTTTTTAACCGTTTATTCTGATTATGATGTGAAACCAACATTTGCCAAAAAATATTTTGACAACGTTATTATAAAATACGATACTGGTGTAAATAAAAAATCGATTGCATATTGGGATAGTACCAGAGCAGTACCATTAGAAAAAGAAGAAGAACAAGATTATAAAAAGAAAGACAGTGCATTTAAATCAAATAAAGACTCATTATTGAGTAAGCGTTATTTAGATTCTGTAAATAAAAGCCAGAGTAAAATAAAACCATTAGATATTGTAACAAGAGGTATTTTCCGTTTTCACAATACAAAAACACATAGCTATTCATGGCGTGTAGAACCCTTGCTAGATTTATTATCACCAAACGTAGAGTACAATCCTGCAGAGGGAGTGGCTGTGAATATAAAAGCAAGTATTGCGAAGTTTAAACACAATAGCCGAACAGGGCTTATCTTTCAGCCTCATATTCGTTATGGGTTTGGCAATACGCACCTCAATCCATCTGCTACATTAATTTTAAATACTCGTGAACAAGATACCAGCACAACAAAACTAAAAAGATTTTCCATTGCATTTAGTGGTGGTAAAAGGGTAAGTGAGTTTAATAGGGAAACGCCATTTTCTGTTTTGGGCAATTCGATAAGTACATTGTTTTACGGGAAAAATTATATGAAAACGTATGAAAATTATTTCGGTAATGTGGCATATCGTAGAAGATTTGAAAGTGGTTTACAACTAGCCGCAAGTATTACATATGAAGATAGAATACCGCTCGAAAACACAAGCGACTACACATTTAAAAAAGATAATGGAAAAAAAATAACACCAAATTATCCTTACGAAAAGCTCACACAACAGTTTGATCCACATCAAGCAGCAATCCTTAACTTTTCGCTGAGTTATAGACCTGGACAGCGGTACATACAACTCCCAAATTTTAAAATGTCTGTTGGTTCAAAATATCCAACATTCACATTTAGTTATACCAAAGGATTAAAAAATGTATTGGGTAGTGATGTTGATTTTGATAAATGGAAGGTTACGGTGTTTGATGATGTAAATTTGAAAATAGCTGGTGCATTAAAATATAAATTTTGGGTTGGAGGCTTTTTAAACAATAAGCAGGTTTTTATACAAGATTTTCAGCACTTTAATGGCAATCAGATAGCATCTGCAAGTGAGTATGTAAATAGTTTTCAATTGGCACATTACTATGCAAATAGCACCACGGAGCCTTTCTATATAATTGGTCATGTAGAGCATCATTTAAACGGATTGCTTACCAACAAAATCCCTTTGTTTAGAAAACTAAATTGGAATATGGTGGTGGGCAGCAATGCATTTTTTGTAAATAAGAACAATAACTACATAGAAATATTTGGAGGATTAGAAAATATTTTAAAAACTATTAGAGTAGATGCTGTAGTGGGGTACGATAGAAACAATAATATTTCTACAGGTATAAGAATTGGTGCTGGCGGTTTATTGGGAGGTAGTATAAGTAAGGGTAATGGTGGAATGAGTATTAGTTTATAAGACAACCCCCGATATCTCCCCGTCATAGGCGGGAAGAAACTTAATAGATTATGCAATAGATTATGTTGTAGTTTTGTCCAAGCAAAGAAGCAGCTATTACGGACATCGTTGTGTCACTCACTTCATCGGCATACCTTTTTTCATCTTTTATTATGCAATAGATTATGCAATAGATTATGCATTTTATTTAAAAGCAGGGTGAAACTGGTGTAGCGTTGTCCTCAAAAATTCTCTATCCAAATGCGTATATATTTCAGTGGTGGTAATGCTTTCGTGACCTAGCATTTCTTGTACAGCTCTTAGGTCTGCGCCACCTTCTACCAAGTGCGTGGCAAACGAATGCCTAAATGTATGTGGCGAAATTGTTTTAGTAATACCAGCTTTTTTTGCCAATGCTTTTATCATTAAAAAAATCATAACCCTTGTAAGTCCAGATCCTCTTCTATTTAAAAAAAGAATATCTTCTTGCCCCATTTTTATATTGATGTGGTTGCGAATTTGTTCTCTATAAATGCCAATATATTTTATGGCATCGCTGCCAATAGGTATCAATCTCTCTTTATCGCCTTTGCCGACTACACGTATATAGCCTACATCCAAATACAACTGACTTATTTTTAAATGTATCAATTCGCTTACCCGTAAACCACAGCTGTAAAGTGTTTCAAGTATGGCTCTATTTCTTTCGCCTTCGGGTTTGCTAAGGTCTATAGCTGCTATTATTTGTTCTATTTCTTCAAACGATAAGGTGTCGGGTAGTTTGCGTTGGCTTTTTGGGGCTTCCAATAAAGCTGCTGGGTCGGTAGTTACTATTTCTTCTATCAAACAATATTTAAAAAAACTGCGTAATCCACTTATCATACGAGCTTGAGAACTGTTGGTCATTCCAAGCTCGTTTATCCACTTGGTAAATTTTTCTAAATCTTTTAATACAATCGCATCCGGATTTTTCAAATCTGCTGTGGCTTGTAAGTAATCGGTAAGGTGCTGCACATCACGCAGGTAGGCTTCTACGGAGTTTTCCGATAGCGACTTTTCTAATCGCAGCCAAGCTTTGTATCCTTTTTTATGCGCATCCCACATAATATTATAAACTCTTTTTTATAAACAATGATTGTACAATATAATTAAACATTATTTTCGCAGCACAATTTTTTTATACAAAAGTACACATGCAAACAACAACCCTGCGTTCGTTCAAGAGAAAACTACCTACTAAAAGAAAATTATTTAGAAGTTTTTTAAACAAAATGGAAAAAAATCCTGCAAAAGGAATTGATAAGATTACACCAATAATAGACGCAGAAGTATGGAAAGATGTTGATTGCCTTACTTGTGCCAATTGTTGTAAAAAAATGACTCCAACATTTACGTCCAAAGATTTGAAAAGAGTGTCGGCACATTTTGGTACAACGGTAGAAGAATTTAAAACCAAATGGCTAAAAAAAGAGCGTAATGGCGATTGGGTAAATACCACACAGCCTTGCCAGTTTTTAAATTTGAAAGATAATAAGTGTAGCATTTATGCAGTAAGGCCTGATGACTGTGCTGGTTTTCCGCATTTAAAAAAGAAAAAATTTGAAGAGTACGCTCATGTACACAAACAAAATATTGATTACTGCCCCGCTACGTTTAAAATGGTGGAGAAGTTGATTGGAAGGGTGGAAGCATTAAGAATTCAAAGTTGAAGGTTGAAAGTTCAAGGTTTTTTGACCTCAGCGTTTCATTATAAACCAATAAGTTTAAGCAACCTTGAACCTTAAACCTTATAACTATTCGTACACATCTTCAATTAAAAAATACTCCACTTCTTTTTCTTTTAGCATTGTAATAGAAAGCACATCAAACTGTATCCTTTGCCACTGCGGGTTTTGGTACAAATATTCTTCCGATGCATTGATGAGGTTTTTAATCTTCCTTTCTGTAATTTTTTCTTCGGGGTTACCGTATTGTAAAGTGGTTACGGCTTTTACTTCTATAAAATGCAGCATTTTATTTTTAGATGCTATAATATCTACTTCAAGGTTTTTGTGCCGCCAATTGGTATGTAAAATGGCATAACCTTTTTCAGTAAACCAAGTTATGGCAAGTGCTTCGCCAATTTTTCCGGTATCATTATGTTTTGCCATGAAGGATAAAATTAAGGAAAACTGATTCTATTGCATAATCTATTGCACAATCTAATGCATAATAAAAGCTGAAAAATGATATATGGCTGAAATGTGCGACGCCACTGAAGTTCAATCCTCGAACTTCTGCCCGTAAAACAACAATAAAGAAATTGCCGAAGGCAAATTCCTACATATTCCTTAATTTCGCCGCATGACAACAGAACAAATAAAGGCTCTTAGAGATCGCATAACGGTTTTGAAGAGATTTCTTTGACGTAGAGAACAGAGAATCTAAAATTGCCAACGACAAACAACTCTCTTTATCGCCAGGTTTTTGGGACGATAACGCACGAGCCACTTCCATTTTAAAAGAAACAAAAGTAAACGAGTTTTGGGTAAACATGTACCATAGCACTAGCTCCGCTGTGGAAGATTTTGCCGTGCTTTTTGATTTTTGGAAAGCTGGAGATACCACGGAAGAAGAAGTGAGAGAAGCATTTGATGATGCGGTAAAAAAAGTGGAAGAAGCAGAATTTAAAAGTACGCTCAACGAACCCGAAGATGAATTGACTGCCATGCTACAAATAAACAGTGGCGCTGGTGGTACCGAAAGTCAGGACTGGGCAGAAATGCTTGCACGTATGTTTCGCATGTATGGCGAAAAACAAGGATGGACAGTTACCGAAATGGATTGGCAATGGGGCGATGGGGCTGGTATAAAAACTTGTACATATAAAATAGAAGGACCATTTGCATACGGATTTTTAAAGAGCGAAAGTGGCGTGCATCGCTTGGTGCGCATATCGCCATTTGACAGTGCAGCCCGCCGCCACACTAGCTTTGTGAGTGTGTATGTGTATCCGCTTGTAGATGATTCGATAGAAATAAATATAAACCCTGCCGACGTAAAAATGGAAACGAGTAGGAGTGGTGGTGCTGGTGGGCAAAACGTAAACAAGGTAGAAACTAAAGTAATGCTCACGCATATTCCTACTGGTATTGTGGTAGTGTGCCAGCAAGATAGAAGCCAGCTGGGCAACAGAGAACTTGCCATGCAAATGCTAAAAAGTAGATTGTACGAAATAGAACTACAGAAGCGAAACGAAATAAAAGATGCTAATAATAGCAAGAAGAAAAAAATAGAGTGGGGGAGTCAAATTCGCTCGTATGTTTTTCACCCATACAAAATGATAAAAGATCATCGTACAGATTATGAAGTAGGAAATGTAGGTCCAGTAATGGATGGAGAAATAGATGGATTTATAAAAGCCTATTTGATGGCGGAGAAGGATGATAAATAATATTATTTGAGAATGCATTTAACAAATTAAATATTATTCTGAATTTTCAATAATTATTGAAAATAACTTATCTTTGCTATATAAAATATATGCAATGAAACTCGTAATAATAGGCGGAGGCTTCGGCGGGCTAAGGCTTGCAAGGGAGCTAAGTAATAAATCTGGTTTTGATATTACTTTGTTAGATAGATTTAATTATCATCAATTTCAACCACTTTTTTATCAAGTAGCTACCGCAGGGCTCGATGCTAGTAATATTTCTTTTCCACTACGGAAAGTATTTCACCATAGCAAGAATGTGCGCTTTTGTATGGCAACAGTAAACGAAATTGTACATGCACAAAATAAAGTAGTAACCGATATTGGAAATTTTGAGTACGACCAATTGGTAATAGCCACTGGTGCAGATACAAATTTTTTTGGCAATGCATTGATGCAGGCCAATGCCATGCCCATGAAAAGCACCGTAGAAGCCATAGAACTTAGGCATCGTATTCTTAAAAATTTTGAAGATGCTGCGGCATGTAAAGATGCTGTAGAATTGCAGCGTTTAATGCATATTGTAGTGGTAGGTGGCGGCCCAACAGGAGTGGAGCTTAGCGGCGCCATAGCCGATATGCGAAGGTTTGTATTGCCAAAAGATTATCCCGAGTTGGATTTTGCTAGTATGAAAATTACCTTGCTAGAAGGTACTGCAAAAACTCTTGGTACAATGAGTGAAAAAAGTAGTCAACAATCTAAAGCGTATTTAGAAAAACTAGGCGTAGTGGTACAAACAAATGCTATACTTAAAAATTACGATGGCAATACCGCCACATTGCTAGATGGCAGTACAATAGAAACCGCATTGGTTATTTGGGCTGCGGGTATAAAAGGCAATATCATACCAGGGTTCGATAATGCGATTATTGCTAGAGGAAATCGAATAAAAGTAAACAACCAGTGTTTGGTAAATGGTTTTATAAATGTATATGCCATAGGCGATGTAGCGTATATGGATGCTGATGTGGCTTACTCAAACGGTCACCCACAAGTAGCGCCTGTAGCCATACAGCAAGCAGATATGCTCGTAAATAATTTGATGATGTTAAACATGAAAAGCAATACAGATCGTATGCAATCTTTTGTGTACAACGATAAAGGCGCTATGGCAACGGTTGGTAGAAAATTAGCTGTAGTAGATATGCCAAAACCAAAACTACATTTTGGAGGATTTTTAGCATGGTTGGTTTGGATGTTTTTGCACCTTATGCTTATACTCGGTGTAAAAAATAGATTATCTGTTTTCTTTAATTGGTTTTATAATTATTTTACAAAAGACCAAAATTTGAGGTTAATTTTTAAGGTGAATTATAGAGAGAGGGGAAAAGGGTAATCTGTTATCTAAAAAATTAATGTTGTGCCGAAAGATGGATTTGTGCTGTATATCCGTTTTTAAAAACTTCCACATAACTATTGGGGGTTAGCACATCCACCATTTGGTTTTTATTAAACGTGGTAATTTTTTTATACCCTTTAAAAGACCACTGATATAAATTTTGCAGGTTCCATAAATAAGCATTTTTATCATTGGGAAGTTTCACAAAAACGCCATCTGGTAATGTTTCTAAGTAAACAGAAAACATTTTTTGTACATTATTTTTATCCAATCTTTCTTGGTGAATGATATTGTCGATAACATCCATTTTTACATTTCCTACTAGGCCATGTTGTTTGCCATTGGCTTGTAGCCAAAGGTTTTTAAAACGCTTAAAATCGGCATGCCGACAAAAACCACATGGTCTATGGCCTGCTGCAAAGGCGGTGGCTTCGTCTAAAAAAAATAATTCTGTCCAGCGATTGGGAGTCATTACTTCTCTATGCATGCTTTTATATTGTAGCATACATGTTATCCAATATTTTACTGCATGGTTTTTTATAATTTCTTTTTGTGCGTTGTGTATTACGCCTCTATTGCCTGTATATGCACCCCGCTCGGCTGTGGCAATTATTTTGCTAAATGGGTTTATGCGGTTTTGTAAAGGCATATGCATTGTAGTTTTCTTGAAAGATGGGTTTAGCAAAATATAAAAGATAAAACTGCTCTTACAGCATAAACTTTGTTTTTGCAAACTTGAGTTCATAGAAAGATAGCAATACAATAATTAATATCTCAGCAATAAAGTATAAGTAACCAAGAGTAGTCAATCTGTTTGAATGTATCATAATTTGGTAAACCGTAAATAAACAATACCCAATATTTAAAAAAGCAATAATTGTAAGATACAGCTTTTCATTTATCGGATTTACGAAGTAACAAGTAAATGAGTAAGCAGAAAAAATAAGCGCAATACTAATAAATATAATCAATATACTTTTTGGCATCCCAAATAGTGCTTCAAAATTGTAAACCACAAATAAACATAGTATAGAAAAAACAGCTCCAATAGCATCAAGTAGAAATATTTGCCGCCCTTTCCATCTTTTCATTTTTTAACTTATTAGTATTCCAAATTTATTAAAAAATATTCAAACTAACTGCTTACACTTTTGAAAAAACTGCCGATTATAATTATTATCATCCCATAAAAAGCATACACCTGGAAGTATTGTTGAACAAAGCTCCTCCGCCGAAGGGCTGGCGGATGGGAAGTAGTAGCCCACAGGAGGGAGGAACGACCGACGAGGACTACTACGGACAGCCGCAACTGCTGCTCATTAATGGTATCTGCACACAGCACCCAATTTTTATTTTAGAATACCAAACTAAACCAACAACCAAATAAAACAGTATGTTTTTAATAACTTAAATTTGTATTTCTAAAACACATTAATGGCTTATACTTCCCTCGAAGAATGTTTACTAGACCTTGAAAAAAATGGACAACTTATTCGCATAAAAGAAGAAGTGGATCCTTACCTAGAAATGGCTGCCATACACTTGCGCATACATCAAGCAGGTGGTAAAGCTATTTTGTTTGAAAAAGTAAAAGGCTCAAAATATAGAGCGGCTTCTAATATTTTTGGCACACTGGAGCGAAGTGAATTTATTTTTAGAGATACTTTGGGGCATGTGCGCAATTTGATTGACCTAAAAAATAATCCGATAGAAGCTATAAAAAAGCCACTTAAAAATATGGCTACTTTGCTAGCAGGTTTAAAAGCATTGCCATTAAAAAATGCCATAAACAAACCTGTGTTGTTTGAAGAAATAAAGATAGCAGATATACCACAAATTGTGCATTGGCCAATGGATGGCGGCGCTTATGTAACGCTGCCACAGGTTTACACCGAAGATATAGATAAGCCCGGCATTATGAATGGAAACATGGGCATGTATCGTATCCAACTATCGGGAAATAATTATGTGATGAATGAAGAAATTGGATTGCATTATCAATTGCACAGAGGTATTGGTGTGCACCAAACAAAAGCCAATGCAAAAGGAGAGGCATTAAAAGTGAGTGTGTTTATTGGTGGGCCACCATCACAATCCGTTGCAGCAGTAATGCCGCTGCCCGAGGGTTTGGGCGAAGCTACTTTTGCTGGCGCATTGGGTGGGCGCAGGTTTCGTTATACCTACAAAGATGGTTTTTGTATAAGCACCGATGCTGATTTTGTAATAACGGGCACGGTAGAGCCCATGCAAAATAAACCCGAAGGTCCTTTTGGTGATCACTTAGGGTATTACAGTTTGAAACATGATTTTCCGGTAATGAAAGTGCATAAAGTGTATGCACGCAAAAATGCCATTTGGCCTTTTACGGTTGTTGGTCGCCCACCGCAAGAAGATACCAGTTTTGGGCAACTAATACATTCAATTACTGGTAGTGCATTGCAAAATGAAATACCTGGCTTGGTAGAAGTGAATGCTGTGGATGCTGCGGGCGTGCACCCACTCTTGCTTGCCATTGGTAGCGAGCGTTATACACCATACACACCTGCTACACAACCTGCGGAAATTCTTACCATTGCCAATCATATTTTGGGCACGGGGCAATTGAGTTTGGCAAAATTTTTATTTATAACTGCTGATGCCGCACATAAAATAAATACACACGATATTGAACAATATTTTATGTATGTATTGGAAAGAATAAACCTACAAAGAGACTTACATTTTTATACCAACACTACAATAGATACTTTAGATTATTCTGGTACATCTATAAACAGCGGTAGCAAAGTGGTATTTGCTGCTAATGGTATTGTAAAAAGAGTATTGGGTAAAATTGTTCCTGCTTTTTTAAATGAGTTTGCAGGTACATTAATAATGCCGGGTGTTATTGCCATTCAGCAAAAACCTTTTACAACCTACGAAGCTGCGCATGAGGAGTTAGCCTTAATAAATGAGAAATTAAAAATGTATGCAACAGAATTAGATGCGTTTCCAATAATTATTTTGTGTGACGATGCTAGTTTTACTGCCGAGAAATTAAATAACTTTTTGTGGGTAGCGTTTACCCGTACAAATCCATCGCATGATATGTATGGTGTAAATAGTTTTACAGAAAATAAACATTGGGGTTGTAGTTCCGTTATATTTGATGCTAGAATAAAGCCGCATCATGCTCCGCCGTTGGTATTGGATGAGGGAGTGGAGAGGAGGTTGGATGAGATACTGAGAAATGTGCAAATGTGAAAATGGGAAGATGTGCAAATAGGCAAATCTCGAAAAATCGGGACAAGTAGTGCTAATGTGTAAATGTGGAGTCTAGGTGCTAATGCGATTAATTTAAGAGCTGTCAGACTGAGACACTCATAAAAAAGTTTTTAAGCTCTTTGTAAATGACATTTAAGAATAGTTTTCCGCAGCTTCGCTGCAAAAAATACGGTTTGCCACAAAGGCGCAAAGGCACGAAGTAGAAAAAATGCTACGCATTTTTCCTTTGTGTCTTCGAGACTTTGTGGCTAAAATTAATTTTTGTAAAAAATTATTAATTAGCCTTTTAGTAAATATGTCATTAGCAGCTTGTCGAAGTCGGGGTAATAAAAACGATACACAAATTCGGTTTCGACAAGCTCAACCTGACACCACTTTCCTTAACTTAATAACATTGCCCCCCGAGACATTAAATTTGCAAAAGAGAATTTTACAAATCATGAATAAAATGTAATTTAAAATGTTTATAAATCTAGTAACAAAACAATCTGTGAAAATCCACCCAATCCGTATAATCTGTGTTCTATTCCTTTTCCTCATTTCCCAAAACTGCGCTGCACAAAAAAAACTGCCTCAATCCAAAGATAACAATACCCTTCTTTGGGAAATATCTGGCAAAGGATTAAAAAAGCCTAGTTATGTATTTGGCACTTTTCATATTATGTGCAAAGAAGATATTCGATTTAGCGAAAATGTAAAGCAAGCCATAAAAACATCGAAAGAAGTATATTTTGAAATGGATATGGATGATCCGAAAACCATGCTGGGTGGTTTGGCTATGATGAATATGAAAAACAAAACGCTTGCAGATTTATATACAAAAGAAGAAATGGAAAAACTAACAAAGTTTTTTAAAGATTCTATAAAAATGAGCTTATCTTTTTTTAATAAGATGAAACCTATGCTGCTAGAGGCTTTGCTGTATCCTCGTATGATGCCTTGCAAAACCCCAAGTGGCGTAGAAACAGAATTGATGGCAATTGCAAAAAAAGAAAAGAAAGAAATAAAAGGGCTTGAAACCATGGAATTTCAGGCGGCAGTGTTTGATAGTATTCCTTACGATGTACAAGCAAGGGCATTGTTAAAAGATATTGACAGCACCGAAAAATTTAAAATTTTTTTTAATAAAATGCTCTCGATTTATAAAAACCAAGAAATAGATAAATTGTCACAGATGCTTGCCGATACTACATTTAGCGGCGGTGAAAACGATGATGCGCTTTTAAAAAATAGAAATAAAAATTGGGTAAAGCAATTGAAAACAATTTTGAAAACCAACAACATTTTTATGGGGGTGGGTGCAGCGCATTTGTTTGGCAAAGATGGGCTGATAACTTTATTGAGAAAAGAAGGTTATAAGTTGAGGGGAATTGAAAACAAAAAATAGAGTTTAATTTCCCTTGCTTTTAATTAGTTCAATTTTATTTCCTATTGTGATATTTCCATTTTGTTGTTGCAATACATTTTGCCCAAAATAAATTTTATTGTTTTTAGTGCGATAGGTTGCCAATGTTTTTAATGGCTCTTTTCCCTTCTCCATATTTTGTTGATTGATGGTGGTCATTACACAACGAGAACAAGGTTTTACGCCCAAGAAGTTAATAGCATTGATGCTAAAGATTTCCATTTCATCTTCTAGATGTGCGTGCCCACCTGTAAAAACAATATTTGGTCTAAAACGATTTATTGGTATTGCCTCATTCAATTTTGTATTTAAATAATCGAGCGATGCTTGCCCAATCATCAGTATTGGATAGCCATCCGAAAAGGAAGTTATTTCATTGTTTGATGCGTATCTTTTATCCACTAGTCGTCTCGTTTCATCGGGCATGTAAACGAGTTTACAATTGATTTGTAAAATTTCAGTAAACCATTGACTGCATAAGGAGGATACTTCTATGGCATCACACACATCATCCCAAACGGACACTTGTATCTTACTTTTTCCTTCATTGTAAAATGGAATGGTAATACTTTGCAATGGATTGTTTTTATGTGTAACCACAATACCATCTACTGTTTCGGTTGGTTGTAACAACGCCATTTGCGGGTGAGTGCGTTGCGAAAGAAATATATTGTTCTCATCTACGAGCATCCATCTTCTATCATGTTTAAAACCAGTGTTGGTAATTTCAACAGTTTCTTTTGCTATGCCGCCTAATGATTTTATGGGGTAAATGTAAAGTTCGCTTATGATTAACATAAGTCAAATGTAAATTTTATTATTGTAAAATTACTATGGATAAATATAAACCAAATAAATTTATTACATTCGATGTTATTACTAAAATGCATACAACCATTATCACTCTTAGAATATAGCAGTATGAAAAAATTCTTCAAAAGATTCTTCATTTTTTTATTGTTTGCATTTGTAGTGCTGCAATTTTTTAAATCTAAAAAAAATGTATCAGATGGTATGAGTGCAAATGATATTACCACAAAATATACCGTGCCTGCTGATGTAATGGCATCGTTGCAAACAAGCTGTTACGATTGTCATAGCAACAATACAAAGTATCCATGGTACAATAATATTCAACCAGTATCATGGTGGCTTGCAGATCATATTGAAGAAGGAAAAAAAGAATTAAATTTTAACGAATTTGCATCTTACCGTATAGGAAAACAATTTAGGAAACTAGAAGAAATAAATGGAGAAATTGAAGAAGGTGCAATGCCTTTAAGCGCTTACACACTCATACATGGCGATGCAAAATTATCTCCTGCCCAAAAAACAGGTATTGCCAATTGGGTAAATGTGTTGAGGGATAGTATAAAAGCACAATACCCAGAAGATAGTTTGAAGAGGCCGCAAAAGCCACCAGCACAACAACCAAAATAAATATTATTTTACCACCACTTCCTTTATCACCTTATCGCCCAACGCTTCATTTACCAATTCGATTATTTTTTCTTTTTGGTAAAGCAATTCGTTTTTAAGCGGTGCTATGGTAGTAGTAACAAAAAGCGTAGAGCCTATTATTTGCAATTTATCGGTGTACTTAGCTACGGTTTTGCCCATTATTTTTTCCCATACTTCGCCTATTTGCACGGCTTGTATGCCAGTTTTCAACTTGCTTTTTTTAAGGAATGCTTGTAGTGCTTCGCCAATAGATAATTCTGCCATAGTTCAAATTTACAATTCTATTATTTGTCCATCAATTTTTAATTGGGTAAAAATATCTTCCAATCTTTTTTGATGCGTATCTGTTATAAAAACTTGCCCTTCGTTTTCGTTGCAAACCCAATGTAGCAGACGGTGCATGCGCTTTTCATCTAGTTTTTCAAATACATCGTCTAACAATAATATTGGGGAAAACAATTTGTAATCTTTTAGCAATTGATATTGTGCTAGTTTTAGAGCAAACAATAAACTTTTTCGTTGCCCTTGGCTGGCAATGGTTTTAAATGCTTGCCCATTTAACTCAAATTGAATTTCATCTTTGTGTATGCCTGCACTGGTGCGTTGTAGCATTCGGTCACGCTCCTGTGTGCGTGTGAGTATGTTTTCAAAGCTTTCGTTTTGTAAATGGCTGCTGTAGTTAAATTTTATTTCTTCGTTATTATCTGCAATGCGGTGATAAAATGATTCGATAAGTGGAATTAATTTTTGGGTAAAAAAAGCTCTTTTTTCAAAAATGATTTTGCCAGGCGCTATAAGTTGAGCATCTAGTATTTCAAGCAATGGTTTATCAATATTGCCTTGCTCAGCAAATCGTTTAAGCAAACTATTTCGTTGTAGCATTACTTTATTGTAAATAATGAGTTGTTGCAAATAATCATTATCCAGCTGGCAAATAACAGTGTCTAAATATCTCCGCCTACCTTCGCTGCCGCCTACAATTATTTCTACATCATCTGGCGCTATGATAACGGCTGGCAAACTGCCTATATGTTTAGCCAATTTATCGTATTGCAGATCGTTTACGAAAAATTCTTTTTTGCCGGAGCCTCTATTTATGCAAATTATTTTTTGAGCCTCGTTGTTATTGTCAAAATTGGCTTCTAGTCTAAAACCTTCTTTTTCAAAATTTACGTTTAAGGTATCGGTAGCTGTAAAATAACTTTTGGTAAAACAGCAATAATAAATAGCATCCAGCAAATTTGTTTTGCCAATGCCATTGAGCCCACAAATGCCAATTACATTTTTGCTAAACGCAAAAGGAGAGAAGTCATAATTTTTGAAATGAGTAAGTGATATTTTGGTAAGACGAAGCATGGAGGGCAAAGATAGTGCTGAGATTTTTGAATTAAGATTGAAGCGGTAAGATTGTTTTAGAAATAAAGGAGTAAATTATATAGATTTTCAACTTTTTAGTATAATAATGGAGCAGAAATTAATCTTAAATATTACATCATCAATCTAAAATGTTATTTCCTATATTTGCAACCTAAAAACTACTGATTTGGCAACAAAGTTTTCTAAAGAAACTTACCTATACTGGTACGAATTAATGTTATTGATGCGTCGTTTTGAAGAAAAAACGGGTCAATTATATGGCATGCAGAAAATACGGGGTTTTTGCCATTTGTATATTGGGCAAGAAGCTGTGGCTGCGGGCTGTATGACGGCTACTACGCCAGACGATAAGATGATAACTGCTTACAGGGCTCATGCATTGGCTATAGCCAAAGGTGTGAGTGCAAAAAGTTGTATGGCAGAATTATATGGAAAAGCAACGGGTTGTAGCAAAGGAAAGGGTGGTAGTATGCACTTTTTTGGTGTGGATGTTGGCTTTTTTGGTGGACATGGTATTGTGGGTGCACAAATAGGAACTGGAGCAGGTTTGGCATTTGCCGAAAGATATAGAGGTACACAAAATGTGGTACTTTGTTATTTTGGAGATGGTGCTGCTAGGCAAGGTATGTTGCACGAAACCTTTAATATGGCTATGTTGTGGGATTTGCCAGTGGTGTTTATTTGCGAAAATAATCATTATGCCATGGGTACATCTGTAGCACGTACTAGTAAAACATTGGATATTTATAAAATGGCAGATGCATATGAAATGCCAGCCGATACTGTGGATGGTATGAGTCCGGAAGATGTGCACAATGCCGTATTGAGAGCAGTAAATAGAGCTAGAGAAAAAGGAGGTCCTACCTTACTTGAAATTAAAACATACCGCTATAAGGGTCACAGTATGAGCGATCCATCTAAATATAGAACCAAGGAAGAGTTAGAAGAATATAAGCAAAGAGATCCAATAGATCATGTATTAAAAGTATTGCAAACAGAATACGCCGTTACCGATGCTGATATAGAATTGATAAATGATAGAGTAAAAGTGGAGGTTGAAGAAGCGGTCCAATTTGCAGAAGATAGTCCTTGGCCAGACGAAGATGAATTGCTAAAGGATGTATATGTAGAAGAAAATTATCCATACATAACCGATTAAAACATTGCCTAAAAAAGAAAGGCATTTTTCTATAAACAATAAAAACAAACATGGCAGAGAAGAAAACAACAGTGGACACCGCAGAAATAGTATCTGAAGCAGGAACTGTAAAAAAAGATTTTTTAACACAGTACAGCAAGCCATTAATATATGGGATAAGTGCATTGGTACTTTTAGTTGGTGGCTGGTACGGCTATAAAAAATTAGTAAACGAACCTAAAGAAGTAAAAGCTGCAGAAGCTATTTTTCCTGCTGAGAATTTAGCCGATAAAATGGCGAATGCTACATTTGGTAAAGATTCTACCAACACTGCATTAAATGGAGGATCGCTTGATGGTAAAAATATTACTGGATTATTAACTGTAATAAAAGATTATGGTGGTACGCTAAATGCAAACAGAGCCTGCTATTTGGTAGGTGCAGCCTATTTACAAACAAAAGAGTTTGATAAAGCGGTAAAGTATTTGAATGATTTTGATTCGCATGGCGCATACCAAACAGAAATAAAAAAATACATGATGCTTGGTCATGCTTATTCAGAATTGAAAAAAAGCGATGAAGCATTGAGTGCATACAAAAAAGCAGCAAGTATCAATACAAAAGATGAAGCGTTTACTGCTGATGCTCTAATTACAGCTGCTGATTATGCCGTTTATCTTCAAAAAACAAAAGATGCAACAGAATTGTATCAAAATTTAAAAGATAATTATCCTACATTTCCAGCTGTAACAAGTGGCGAAGTAGATAAAAAATTAGCAGCACTTGGTGTAATAAAATAAAATTAAAAAATAATGGCAGTAAGTACAAACAAACTAACTGATACAACAGGCATCCAATTGAAGGATGCCTTTGTTGTAATTGTAAAAACAGAATGGAATGCCCATGTGGTGGATGTCTTGGAAGAAGGCGCAATAAAATTATTGAAAGAAAATGGCGTAGCGTTTAAAACATTGACCGTGCCAGGTGCATTTGAATTGCCTTTTGCAGTAAATAAATATTGGCAAAATTTAAAGGAGCAAGAAGAAGAAGAACTATTAGACGAAGATTTTTTACTAGAAATAGAAAAGTTAGATAAATTTAAACCAAAAAGCATTCATTTTCCTGATGCATTTATTGTATTGGGTTGTGTAATAAAAGGCGATACGCCACATTTCGATTATGTATGTGCAGGTGTAACGCAAGGCATCATGCAATTGAACACTGCATTGCCTGTGCCTACCATTTTTGCAGTGCTTACTGTAGATAATGAAGCACAAGCTAAAGAAAGAATGGGCGGAAAGCATGGCCACAAAGGCGAAGAAGCTGCTGCTGCGGCTATTAAAATGATGGCAATGGTGGATGGGTTTTAAATTTTTTAAATGAAAATACAATTATTTATTCCATGTTTTGTAGATCAACTGTATCCCAATACAGCTTTTAATATGATAAAAGTATTGGAAAAAGCTGGTTGCGAAGTGGCTTACAATACCAATCAAACCTGCTGCGGACAACCAGCCTTTAATGCTGGTTTTTGTGATGAAAGTAGAGCAGTGGCTGAAAAATTTTTAAAAGATTTTGATCATACGGATTATGTAGTAGCACCAAGTGCAAGCTGCGTGGGCTTTATACGCAATTATTATCCTACATTATTTGAAAACGGTGTTAACCATAATAAAATAAAAGACTTGGGTGCAAGAACATTTGAGTTTAGCGAATTTTTGATAGATGTTTTAAAAGTAGAAAACTTTGGGGCATCACTGCATACAAAAGCTACGTATCATGATAGCTGTGCTGCTTTAAGAGAATGCAAAATAAAAGAAGGGCCACGAAGATTATTGAGTCATGTACAAGGGTTAGAAATTGTAGAAATGAACGATGTAGAAACTTGTTGTGGGTTTGGTGGTACCTTCTCTGTAAAGTTTGAAGGCATTTCTACAGCCATGGCTGATCAAAAAATAACGAATGTACAAGCAACAGGTGCTTCCTGTATTATATCTACCGATTGTAGTTGTATAATGCAGCTCAGTGGTGTAATAAAACATAAAAAATTGCCAATAGAAACAATGCATTTGGCGGATGTGCTGGCGAGCGGATGGTAAATAATTTGCAAATGGGAAAATGTGCAAATATGCAAATAGCCCTTCAACCCTTCAAACAATATTCAACAACTTTCAACTTCTTTATAAATGAATTACTGGCTCATAAAATCGGAACCCATAAAATACAGTTGGGATAAATTTGTAGCAGATAAAGTTACTTTTTGGGATGGTGTGCGCAATTATGCTGCTCGCAATTTTTTAAGGGAAATGAAAAAAGGCGATAAGTTATTTTTTTACCATAGCAATGAAGGATTAGAAATTGTTGGTATTGCAAAAATTGTAAAAGAATCTTACCAAGATCCTACAACAACGGAAGATGCTTGGGTAGTGGTAGATGTAGCACCAGTAAAAAAATTGAAAAGACCAGTTACGCTAGCAGAAATAAAAGCTGTACCTGCACTACAAGATATGGCACTCATAAAATCCTTTAGATTGAGTGTACAACCCGTAAAGCAAGAAGAGTGGGAATTGATAATGGAGATGGCAGGAGGATAAAATTTGCAAATGGGAAAATGAGCAAATATGCAAAATTGAGCCTCTAGGATATTGGGATTTTATTTAGTAATTTAAAAAAGGGATTATGCTTGCCCAAACTGCTCCAAAATTTTCAGTAAAAACAGGGTGTGTACCATTTGGTATAATGCTTATTTGATGATTCGGTATCATTCGTGCTGCATTTACTACATGTTCTACACTATTGCCTTGGTCACGGTCGCCAGCCATTACTAAAACAGGACATTTT
>JAYTLA010000156.1:0-42905 GCA_043729825.1 Ferruginibacter sp. | reverse complement strand
CCCGCAAAAGAAACTACTCCTCCAAGAACCTCTCCATATTTATTAGCTGGTATTGGTTATTTTACTTTCAATCCGCAAACAAAATTAATAGGAAGTGATAGGTGGATAGATTTGCAACCACTACATACAGAAGGGCAAGGGCTTGTAGAAACTAATATTCCTAATTATTCATTGCAGCAATTAAATATTCCTATGGGAGCAGGTATTAAATATGAACTTTCTCCACTGGTGAATTTAAGAGGAGAAGTTGTTTATCGCAAAACCTTTACTGATTACTTAGATGATTTAAGTTCTGCTTATGCAGATAGGTCTTGGTTTAGAAACCCTGCAAATGGGCTTACTACACAACAAGCGGATCTTGCAGAAATATTATCTGACAGACAGATTGATAAGAGAACAATTGCTGGAGGAAAACGAGGTACTGAAAAAAACAATGATGGCTTTTTTACTGTAAATTTAAAAATAAGTGTAATAATAGGAAGAGAAAGAATTAGAAGATAGATATTAGACACAAGATATTAGACAAAGGGCTTCGATTTTCTCGAAGCCCTTTGTTATTTTTTTCTTTGTTTTTACATTAATCCTTCAACATTTCCTTCATCTCGTCCACCAATTCTTTTTTAGTAAAAGGAATACCCATTATTTTATTATACCCTTTTGCATCTGTAAAATATACATCTCTTATTATTTTTACCAATTGACCGTTGTTTAATTCCGGTATCAATACTTTGTCGAAATTTTTAATAATCTCACCTAGGTTTTTTGGGAAAGGTCTTACATAGCGCAAGTGTGTATGCGATACAGATGCGCCTTCTGCTTGCAATTGTGCACAAGCGCTTTTTATAGAACCGTAAGTACTTCCCCACCCTAGCACCAATAACTTTCCTTTGCCTGCGCCACTATCCAATTTTTGTTCAGGGATGTAATCTGCAATTTTATCTACTTTTTCTTGACGAATTTTTACCATCAATTGATGATTCTCTGGTTCGTAACTAATATTACCAGTTATGTTTTGTTTTTCTAATCCACCAATGCGGTGTTCCATGCCTGGCGTACCTGGTATTACCCAAGGGCGTACGAGTTTTTCATCTCTTAAATATGGTTGAAATTTTTCTTCGTTGTCCCCAAGCTGTGTTTTAAATTCCATTTTTATTTCTGGCAAATCTGTAGTTTGCGGAAATTTCCATGGCTCAGCACCATTGGCAATATAACCATCGCTTAAGAAAATAACTGGTGTCATATGCTGTACCGAAATACGCACCGCTTCATATACAGCCGAAAAACAATCGCTAGGTGTACTAGCAGATATTATGGGCATTGGACATTCTCCATTCCTACCATAATAGGCTTGCATCAAATCGCTCTGTTCTGTTTTTGTTGGCAGCCCAGTACTTGGCCCACCACGTTGTACATTTATGATAAGTAAAGGAATTTCTAACATTACGGCAAGCCCCATGGCTTCTGCTTTTAGCGCCATACCAGGCCCACTCGTAGTGGTTACCCCAAGCGAACCTCCATAGCTTGCACCAATAGCAGAAGTAATTGCAGCAATTTCATCTTCTGCCTGAAAAGTACGTACACCAAAGGCTTTATGCCGACTCAGCTCATGCAAAATATCCGATGCAGGCGTAATAGGATACGATCCTAAAAATATAGGCAAGCCACTTTTTTGCGAAGCAGCAATTAAACCATAAGACAACGCTTGGTTACCCATCATAGAGCGGTAAGTGCCGGGCTCCATTACTGCTTTTGCTACTGAATAGCGTGCAGAAAAAGTTTCGGTAGTATCGCCAAAATTATAACCGCTTTGCAAAGCTTTTACATTACTTTCTAATATCTCCGGCTTCTTACCAAATTTTTCTGTGAGAAAACGAATCGTATTATCCATATCCCTGTTGTACATCCAATATAAAAAACCAAGTACAAACATATTTTTTGCACGATCTTTTTCTTTAGTACCCATGGTTATATCCTTCAATGCCTCACGGGTCATTTTGGTTACATCCATTTGTATTACTTCGTATCCTTCAAGACTATTATCTTCCAAGGGGTTTATACCATCTGGGTAATTAGCCAATCTTAAATTTTTTGTATCAAAACCATCTGTATTCGCAATTATTTTTCCACCTTTTTTTAATCCTTTTAAATTTACTTTTAGTGCAGCAGCGTTCATAGCCACAAGCACATCACACTCATCACCTGGCGTAAAAATTCTATCGCTACTAAATCTTAACTGATACCCACTCACACCTGGGAGTGTGCCTATTGGGGCACGTATCTCTGCAGGAAAATCGGGGAAAGTGGCTAAATCTAGCCCTAGCATAGCACTGTTATTGGTAAACTGTGTGCCTGTAAGTTGCATGCCATCGCCACTATCACCTGCAAATTTTATGACAACTTCTTGTAAAACTTCTTGTGTATCTGCCATGGTTAATTGTTGCTGTTTATTTGGTTGTAAAGTTAGGAAAACGTAAATCAATTAAGAATTTGAAGTTAACCAATTTCCTATTTGAATGCCTTGAAAATTATAGCCTAAAACATTAAACTAAGAAAATTATCAAAAAAATACTAAAAATATTAGTTGTTTATAAAAAATATTCCATAGTTTTGTTTCAGAATATATATTTACACGCAAAACAAGATACATCACTTAAAAAAAACAAACACATGAGCGCAACAGAAAAAAACAGCAAAATTGAGAATGCAGAAAAAGCAGAAAAGTTTAAAGCCCTTAAACTTACGATGGACAAAATTGATAAAGATTATGGTAAGGGTTCGGTAATGTTGATGGGCGATAAAGGAGTAGTGGAGCAAGAAGTAATCTCGACAGGATCGATAGGATTAGATGTAGCATTAGGTATTGGCGGTTTACCAAAAGGAAGGGTGATAGAAATTTATGGCCCAGAATCTTCTGGTAAAACAACACTAGCTATACATGTAATAGCAGAAGCACAAAAGAAAGGTGGTATGTGTGCATTTATAGATGCAGAGCATGCATTCGATAGCAACTATGCACAAAAACTTGGAGTTGATATTGATAATCTATTAATTTCTCAACCAGACTATGGTGAACAAGCATTGGAAATTGCTGATCGTTTAATTCTTTCGGGAGCATTAGATGTAGTAGTTATTGATTCTGTGGCTGCGCTTGTCCCAAAAAGCGAATTGGAAGGAGAAATGGGCGATAGCAAAATGGGCTTACATGCTCGTTTAATGAGCCAGGCATTAAGAAAACTTACCGCTACCATTAATAAAACTGGTACCATTTGTATTTTCATAAATCAATTGAGAGAAAAAATTGGTGTTATGTTTGGTAACCCAGAAACGACTACGGGTGGTAACGCATTAAAATTTTATGCATCGGTTCGTTTAGATATTCGCCGTATGGCACAAATAAAAGATGGAGATGAAATAACAGGTAACCATATAAAAGTAAAAGTGGTAAAAAACAAGGTAGCACCACCTTTCCGCATTGCAGAGTTTGATATTGTTTACGGAGAAGGAATTTCTAAATCGGGTGAAATTGTAGATATGGGTGTAGAGCTTGGTATTGTACAAAAAAGCGGAAGTTGGTTTAGTTATAACGGCGATAAGCTTGGGCAAGGTAGAGAATCTGTAAAACAATTGTTGATAGACAATCCTGCAATGGCTGAAGAAATTGAAAATAAAATTAGAGAAAAAATAAAAGAAAATAAAGGTGAGGCTGTAGCAGCAGAATAATATTTTCTTAATGAGGGTTTGGGTTAGTAAGTAATATTAAAATCGTCTTTGAAAAAGGCGATTTTTTTATTTTTTGGCAAGAAAGACTATGATAAAGTTTTTATCGTTTTTCCAATCATTTTTCCATTATACCAAATTTGTAAAGTATAATCGCCTTTTATAAAATTATCTGGGGTAAGAGAAAAGTTAAGTTGCTTCTCTTCAAGCGCACGCTCAAAAGAAATTTTATGTGAATATATTTTTTTACCTTCTTTTGTTTCAAAAATGCCAGATTCCCATACTGAGTTTTTTACCACTTTCCCATCTGGTTGCAACACCACAACCATTACTTCTGCATTAGCATTTTTAGAAATATTTTTTAACAAAAAAGTACCAATTATTTTTTCGGCTTCGTCTGCAGCATCTGTTTCTTGCTGGTTATTATTATTTTCTAGTACTGTAAATAAATGCAATCCTGCAGCCGTGGTAGCTACCGAATTATTATTATTAGGGCGCTCATCATTAGCTTTAGGTTTCTCAGAAAAAGTTGAAGTGTTAGTGGAAATACTATTGCCTTTATTAGCAGACATGAGCTGCTGCAGTAGTGCTTGTAATCTTCTATTCTCCGACTCTACTCCAGTAAAACGGTTTTGCAAAATGGCTACTTTAAGTTGTAGCTCTTCTATCTTACGTTTTGCATTGGCAAGGTTTGCATCATTGGTTTGATCTTTTAAAAGGGTCGCAATTTCTTCTCTTAATAGATTTACATCGGCCAACCTTGCTTGTGCATCTTTATCTGTAGTAAGTTGCGCTTCTAACTTTAAATTATTATCAATATCATTTAAAGTAGTATTGTATATTTTTTGAAGAGAATCTCTTTCTGTTATTTTTTTTGAAGACACTTTAACAACAAATTTGGGCTCAGTTACATTTGGCGTTTTAATAAAATATTTATACGACGAAATGGCCAGTATTATTGAAGAAACAATAAGTAATACAATTGAAGCATTTAATAATTTCTCGTATTTATCTTCCCGCATTTAATAAAATATTAGTTTTAATTGCGGAGATTCATCAAATATTGGAGTTATAAAGATGAGGAATTATATTAACAAATATCGTTTTAACTTAACTTAATTATTTACTGCTTGGTTTACGTATGCCGAAATCCAACCTACTTGTCCGTTCTTTACTAAGAAAAAATGCTTTTTTTCTTGCGTACCTTCAAACTGTCTTACAATTTTTAAAAGCAACCCTGCACCTGCCATCAAAGATTTTTGATCAAACACTTTATGTATTCTTTGTGCTTCAAAAGCAATAGCAGCCTTATTGGTCACATTATTGCCAAGGTTTAGAACCAAATTTTCAGGAGAAAGAGATTTGTAATTATTGGCAAGTCTATCGGTAAATTTTACTAGGTCTTCGTATGTTACTGGTACAACACTATTTTCAAGAAGCTCTGGGTACAACAAAGTAGAAATAGACCAAGCAATACCACCACTAAATGCGAAATTATCATTCATATTATACGCACCACTTTCATTTACTGCATATACAATTTCATTATCCGGATCACCAGCCAATACTCTATTCAATTGCTTTTTATAATTAGCTACAGTTTTATCGTCTTCTGTTCTTTTCTCTGTTGCATTAGCTATAGTTTTTGTACCCCAATTAAGTAAAAAAAGTTTCAATTCTTTTGTATTGCCATTTTTAAAATAACCCCCTTTAGTATTTCCACTTCCAATGTCTATTAAAAAAGTATTGTAGCGTCTAGCTTCGGGTACAATACCTATGTGCGATAATCTAGCTTCGCCCATAGCGTCTATAATTGGCACCTCTCTCAAAGGTTCATTAATCAAAAGCTTAAAAGAATCCAATAAAATTTTAATTAGATTTGTTTTCTTTTCTTTTTCAGCTTGGCCTTTAATACCACTACTTACAACTGCATATATTTTTGAAGATGAAATACCATAATTATTAAGAGCATAATCATATAACCCTTTCATTCCTTTTAGCGTTGCAGTAGATGAAGCTGGAGTAAACGATATAAAATCTGTATTTACAGAAGTATCTTTAATTGCAGTAAACACTCCTGTTACAGCAGCATTTTTGCCCATTTCTATAATACTCAATTTTACACCCTTTGCACCCACATCTATACCTGCATATAAATTTGATTTGGAATTATTAGGGAAAGTTGTTCTTTTTGTGGCTACACGCATTTGCCCACCAGAGGTAGTTTGCACAACGGAGTTGGTTTGAACAACATCGTTTGTTTGAGCTTTTGTATTTAAAACTGAAAATGCAAGTGAAATAGCTATAATTGAGTAATTTAACTTTATACGCATAAAAAGAGATTTAGTGTAAAATTAAACGAAAAAATTAGAAAAATATTGCAACAACCTCTAATTTTCGAATTAATTGATATACAACATATTAAATTTTTTCATAATTTCCATGTAAAGCACAGTTTTACTCCATCTCCCTTTTTACAAAATCCATCAACACTTTTATCCTTAAAGGACTAAAATCAAATTCCAAACCAGCAGCTTTGTACAATTCGGGCAATGTTTTGGTACCACCAAGGCTAAGTGCAGTACAGTAATTATCCAACGCTTTTCCAGGATTTTGTTTGTATTGCATCCACATACCAATGGCACCAAGCTGTGCAATGCCATACTCAATATAATAAAACGGCACTTCGTATAAATGGAGTTGTCGTTGCCAAGCATTTTGTCTAAAGGGTTCTAGCTCGCTATAATCAATTACATCATCTGTAAATTCTTCTACGGTTGCCAACCATGCAGTCGTGCGCTCCTCATTTGAATGTGTAGGATGCTCATACACCCAATGTTGAAATTTATCAATAATGGCTATCCAGGGAAAAATTGTAATTACCCTTTCTAGCTGATGTTCTTTTGCTCTAGCAAGATCATCTGCATTGTCAAAAAATGTTTCCCAATTTGTCATGCTAAATAATTCCATAGCCATACTAGCTACTTCGGCTATTTCCATTGGGTATTCTTTAAAGCCCGTAAGCTTTAATGGATGTGCCAAAAAAGAATGTATAGCATGTCCACCTTCGTGTACCATTGTTGTTACATCACTCATTTGCCCAGCGGCATTCATAAAAATAAATGGTGCACCACTTTCTGCCAGAGGGCAATTATATCCGCCTGGCGATTTGCCTTTTCTACTTTCCAAATCCATGTGTTGCATATCTTTCATACGCTGCAAACACTCACCAAAAAACGGACGCAATTTTGTAAAACATTCTACAGATTTTTGCAACAACTCTTCTCCAGTTTTAAAAGGGCGAAGCGGCTTTGTGCCAGCAGGCTCTGCTTCTAAGTCCCAAGGGCGAAGGGTTTCCAACCCAAGCTTTTCTTTTTTCTTTTTATAAATATCATTCACAAGCGGCATTACATATTGCTTTACCGCATCATGAAATTTATAACAATCTTCTTTTGTGTAATCAAATCTACCAAGCTCTTTAAAACGATAATCTCTGTAATTATCAAATCCTGCATTCATGGCTTCTTTATTGCGCAAACCAATTAATGTATCATACAATTCATTCAACTTTTCTTTGTCTTCCAATCTGCGTGTTTGTATTTTTCTATACACTTCTTCACGCAAATTTCTATCTTCGCTTTCTAAAAATTTTGATGCTTGTTGCAGTGTGAATTCTTCTCCATTCACCGTCACCATCATAGCCCCAGTTATTTGCCCGTATTGTTGTTGCAAAATCGATATTTCTGCTTGCAACGGAATGTTCTCTTCTCTAAATAATTCTATATTTTTTTTAGTGCTGCGTATGTACGTATGATACGTAGCTTCATCCAACTCACTCAAAAAAGTTGATGCTAATAATTTTTTATTCAATGCATCGCCGTATGGTTTTATGTGCGGCTCTATTTCTGTACAATAAAAATTAAATGCATCTTCCAACGTTTTGTTTTCATTATCACATGTCATTTTTATTTGTCGCCAGCAAGCATCTTCATTTACGGCCGCCTCAAGTTCACTCATATCAAGCAACCATTTTTCTAACCTTTCTTTGCGTGTAATTTCTTGCTCAAGCAATGTTTTGAAATATGGCTCAAGTGCCGCCCAATCTGTTACTACAAAGTCTTGTGGAAGAAAATGTCGTTGTAGTTTTTTAATATCTGCTTTGTACATATTTAGATTTTAGATTGTTAGACATTAGATGTTAGATTAGGATTTGGGGCTGTGAGCAGAAGAACTTTTCTGTACATTTGTTCGGGCTATTCGCTACAATCTTTTTTCTCGTTCCTCGAAAAAAGGATTTTCGCTTCTATCCCGCAGCCCTTCATCTGTATATCTTTATTCATCTTTTATCGGCGTTATCTCCACGGGTTTCACCCGTGGTTACTCATAGTAAACCCCTTCGGGGTTTGTTGTAAAAAGAAATTTCATTTAGCCATCTCCAAAATGCAGGTAGCTAAATGAAACACGAATTGCAAAACATAAATCTTACATCTGCAATCTCTAAATCACAAATCTCTTACGCCATCTTCCTCGGTGTATTTATTTTTTTAGCAGGACCACTTTTTATAGCAGCTGCTTTAGGTGTAACAGATTTTACTGCTGCTTTCTTTTCTACAACTGGTTTTTCTTCACCTGCCACCACTTCTTCACCTGTTGGCTGCTCAGATAACTTTATTTCAATGCCAGCTTTGTCTAAAATATCTGACCACTTCACCATTTTCTTCATATCGCTTGCATATACCCTGTCAAAATCCATATCGGGATATACTTTTTCAAAGTATGCTCTTATGGCTGCATTATCTGCCTTTGCATCAGGCTTCTTTTCTTTACTGGCTTTCATTGCCAAAAACACTTCTGTAAGATTTACATTGTCTTCTTTTGTAAAAATTTCTATGCTTTCCAAATGCGAAAAACTATGAATACGATTACTTACAAACTTTGTGGATTTATCTTCCAACGAACGTACAATGCCGCCATCTGCTTTAGAAGAAACCAATTCATACAAACCGCCTAAGCCCGTAACCGATACAATTTTATTATAACTCATAAAACCAAAAATTTAGGACTGCAATTTAGCTTATAAAAAATTAAAAACTAAACTACCTTTTATTATTAGCATTATTTAACATAAATAAGTAAGACCTTTGCATTTAAACTTATTGGCGATGTATTCGTCTAAACACACACAGACATTGAATTTATGAGGGAATTAGTAGGAATTACATTGTTAGCATTTTTTTGCACAATTACATCATTTGCACAATCACAGAGCATTAATGGGAAAATAATAGATAAAACAGACAATAAACCAGTTGCTGGAGCCATTATTTTATTGTTAAAACAAAAAGACTCGTCTGTTATATCACAAATTGTATCGTCTGTTGAAGGTCTTTTTTTCTTTAAAAATATTTTGCCAGATAGTTTAATATTAAAAATAAATACACTCAATTATGAAGAATATATTTCATTTTTTACATTAACAAACGATAATAAAGAATTAGCCCCTATAAAACTTGAACAACAGGGTAAAAACCTTGATGCCGTTACGGTAACCTCTCGTACACCACCAGTAATACAAAAAGGCGACACTGCACAGTTTAGTGCAAGCCAATACAAAGTAAATCCTGATGCTTCTACCGAAGATTTGATTAAAAAAATGCCTGGTATTACTGTGGCAAAAGATGGTACTGTAACCGCACAGGGCGAAACGGTAAAAAAAGTGACAATTGATGGTAAAGATTTTTTTGGAGATGATGCATCAGCTGCATTAAAAAATATAAGTGCAGAAGCTGTTGATAAGATTCAAGTTTTTGATAGACTGAGCGACCAAGCAAGGCTTACAGGTTTTGATGATGGCAACTCTACCAAAGCAATAAATATTGTAACCAAGGCATCTGTAAAAAATGGGCAATTTGGTAGAGTGTATGCTGGTGCGGGCACCAATGATAAATACAATGCAGGAGGTAATGCGAGTTTTTTTAAAAATGCAAGAAAACTTTCTTTAGTAGGGAGTTTTAATAATATCAACCAACAAAATTTTGCATCGCAAGATTTGTTAGGTCTTACTTCTGGTAGTAGTGGTGGCGGCGGAGGTGGTCCGCAGGGTGGCGGCGGGCGTGGTGGTATGGGTGGCGGTGGGCGTGGTGGCATGGGTGGCGGAAATGATTTTAGTGTAGGACAAGCAAATGGTATTAGTAAAACAAATGCTATTGGTATAAACTTTAGTAATGAATACAATAAAAAATTGACCCTAGCAGGAAGTTATTTTTATAACGAAAGTAGAAACAACAACGAATCTGTAGTAAATACGGAAACATTTTTACAACAAAAAGATACTAGTTTATTTACGAAACAAAATAGCAATACAAATACTAACAATATCAATCATAGAATTAACTTAAGACTAGAATATAATTTTGACTCTAGCAATAGTTTATTTTTTATACCAAATATAAGTTTTCAAAAAAACGATGCTGTTTCTATTACAGATGTAAATAGTTATTTTGGTCAACCTTCAACTGGAAAATTATTCGAAACCGCCAACACATCTCTAATTAAAAATATTTCTAACAGGGATGGTTATAATATTAGAAACAGTTTATTATTCAGACATGCATTTGCAAAAAAAGGCAGATCGATTTCATTTGGTCTAAACCATAGCATTACAAAAAACAATTCGGAAAATACCTCTGATGCGGATTATAAATATTTTAAAAATAATGTATTGACTAAAGATTCTTTAAATCAACTGTATGACAATATTAATACTAGCAATACTATTGGTGGAACCATTGCGTACACTGAACCTTTGAGCAAAAAATCACAACTACAATTTGATTACAATCCATCTGTACAAAAAAGCAAGGCAGACCAACAAACATTTAATTTTGATGGGCAAAAATATACACAGTTTGATACCCTATTATCTAATAAATTTGATAATACAATTACTACAAACAATGCTGGTGTAACCTATCGTTTTGTACCAAATAAAGATCAACAGTTTCAAGTAGGGGTAAGTTATCAAACAACAAAATTAGAGAGCAAAAGGACGTTTCCAAGCAAAACAAATGTGAACCAATCTTTCTCTAATTTTTTACCAAATCTTATGTTTCGTAAAAAGCTAGCCAAGTATTCCAACATTCGGGTATTTTATAGGGCTAGTACAAATTTTCCTTCTGTAACACAATTGCAAGATGTAGTAAATTCGGCAAATCAGCTAAGAGTGAGTGCAGGCAATCCTTTGCTAAAACAATCATACACCCAGTTTTTAGGAAGTAGATTTACCTATACCAACACTAAAACAAGCAATAGTTTTTTTGTAGGTTTTTTTATACAAACCGCTAATGATTATATTACCAATGCTACTTTTATTACTAAATCGGATTCTACCATACAAAATGGTATTAAATTAAAAGAAGGTACACAATTTACAAAACCATTAAATCTTAATGGATACCGAAGTGCAAGAAGTTTTTTAACGTATAGTATGCCGTTGAAATTTATAAAAACAACTTTAAATTTAAATGCTGGTTTTAGTTTTCAAAGATTACCTGGTCAGATAAACACTACGGCAATACTTACCAATAACACTGTGTACAATGCTGGTTTTTCGCTAGCAAGTAATATTAGTGAGTATATAGATTACAATATTTCTTACGCTACCAATTTTAGCCAAACTAGTAGTAGTATAACTGGAGCTAATAATTTTGTAAACCAAGCTGCAGGGTTGCAAATTAATTTGCTTGGCAAAAAAGGTTGGTTTTTGCAAAATGATATTTCTTATCAAACCAATACAGGGTTGAGTGCTGGTTTTAACCAGCAATACGGATTGTGGAATGCAGCCATTGGTAGAAAATTTTTAAAGAAACAAGCTGGCGAATTAAAATTATCGGTATTTGATTTATTAAAACAAAACCAAAGTATATCGAGAACAATAGATGCTCGATATATTGAAGATGCGCAAAGTGTGGTACTACAGCAATATTTTATGCTTACATTTACCTATAGTTTAAAAAACTTTGGAAAAGCAAAGCCATCTACAAAGACAGATAACAATGTGGAAATGAACAGAGGCGGTCATACTAGAGGTGGTCCAAATAGCGTATTTTAATTTTTTTGAGCAATATCAATAAAAAATAATAATTTACACATTCTAAAATTAACGAATAATGAAAAAACAATTTTTCTTTGCTTTATTTGCATTGGCAATAACAACAACTAATGTAAATGCACAACAAATGGTGGCTGCTTTAACAGCCGAGCAAAAAACCGAAAAGAAAGAGCCAAATGCTCTTACCAAATTAGCGTTACTAAAATTATCAACCGCTGGCATTTCAAACGAGCAACTGGCAAAAGCATACCCAGTATTTTTTGAATATTATTCTACAAAGAAAAAAGTAGATGAGCAAATTGCTGTTGGCGAAAATAAAAATGCTGCAGATGTAGAATATGCTAAATTGATACAAAACAGAGATGAGAAACTAAGTGAGTTCTTATCTAAAAATGAAATGAAAAGTTTTAAAACTAAATTAGAGAAAGAATTAGCAGATGGAGAAACTAAGTGATAATTCTAATTTAAAATTTTATAAAAATGCCCTTCAAAAAAAGAAGGGCATTTTTATTTCTACATTTTCGCTTCTTCTAAAACCTTATCAATTCTATCTTTCAGGGTTTCATAATCGGTGTATCCTCGTGCTACCATTTGAAATTTTGTATCGCCTGTTTGTACAAACACACATGGAAAACCAGTTACTTGCAATTGTTTCATTAATGCAAATTCGTAATACGCTATTTCTTTGTACTCTTCACTTTTTAATTTTTCGTAAAACGTTTCTGCTTGTATGCTGTACTTTTCTAAAAGATGTCGGTAAGCTTCATTGTCGGTTAAATCTCTACCCTCGTTATGCAAAGCATTTTGTAAATCGGTAGCAAATTCTACTGCACGCTCTGGGTAAAATTCTTTAAAAATACACAATGCAATAGCAGGCTTTTCTGAATGAGGATGCCAATCGCTTTCCTCTGGATTTTTTATATGCCACAAATAATCTTCTCCAAATGTTACTCCCGTAAGTTCTTCCACATTTTTATACGCCCCCAATATAAAACTCGCCGAAACCCTTATATGCGTTGGTTTTTCGGGCAGTATCATACCACCGCTCAACACATCTATTGGCATTACAGCTTTATATGTTTCCGCAATTTTTTTTATAACTGGGCTAAAGCCGTAGCACCATCCGCAGTAAGCATCGTAGCAGTAGAGAAGCATAGTATATAGTATTTAGTACTTAGTATTTAGTACTTAGATTAGACCCTAAAAGTTTAAAGTTTATTCTGAAAGTAGAAAATACGTTTTACATTTTTTAAGAAAATAAATATTAATTTTTTATGATTTTAGAAAGGAAGCTTGCTTATGCTTAAACCAAGTCTATATACTGAATACTAATGACTCAATACTCCCTAATGCGCCATCAACCAATTATCACCACTACCCAATTCTGCTTCAGTAGGTACATCGTTAGGCAATTGCAGGGCCGTTTTCATATTGTCTAAAATAACTGGTTTTATTCTTTCTAGTTCATCTTTATGCACATCAAAAACCAATTCATCATGCACTTGCAAGAGCATTTTACTTTTAAAATTCCCTGCTTTAAGGGCTGCATGTATTTTTATCATAGCAAGCTTTATCATATCTGCCGCTGTGCCTTGTATGGGAGAATTGATGGCGTTTCTTTCTGCAAAACCACGTACCGTAAAGTTTGCACTGGTAATATCTTTTAGCCAACGTTTACGCCCCATCAATGTTTCTACATAACCAGTTTCTCTTGCTGCATTGATCGTATCATCCATGTATTTTTGTATGTTTGGAAATTCTTTTTTGTAGTTGTCAATTATTTCTTTTGCCTCAGCTCTTGGTATTCCTAAATTTTCTGCAAGCCCGAATGCGCCTTGCCCGTAAATGATGCCAAAGTTTACACTCTTGGCTTTGTAACGCATTTCTTTGGATACATCTTTTTCTTCTACGCCAAAAACTTTTGCTGCTGTGGCGGTATGAATATCTTTTCCAGTTTTAAACGCTTCGCACATATTTACATCACCACTTATAGCCGCTACCACACGCAATTCTATTTGAGAATAATCTGCAGAAACGAGTACATGGTTTTCATCTCTTGGCACAAATGCTTTTCGTATTTCTTTTCCTTTGGTGGTGCGTATAGGAATATTTTGCAAATTCGGATTGGTACTACTTAGCCTTCCTGTAACGGCTACTGCTTGTGCATAGTTTGTATGTACACGACCTGTGCGTGAGTTCATGAGCACAGGAAAAGCGTCCACATACGTGCTGCGCAATTTTGTGAGTTCTCTAAACGTTAGTATTTCTTCGCAAATCGGATTGCTATTTGCAAGCTTTGCTAAAATATCTTCGCCAGTTGCGTACTGCCCAGTTTTTGTTTTTTTTGCTTTTGGGTCTAGTTGCATTTTTTCAAAAAGCACTTCTCCTAATTGCTTTGGGCTTGCCAAATTAAAACGTACACCTGCTGTTTCATACACTTTTTCTTCTGCTGCTTTGGCTTCTATTTCTAATTCTTTCGAATAGGTTTTAAGAAAATCCATGTCTATGCGTATGCCTTCAAACTCCATATCGGTAAGCACTTTCACCAATGGGATTTCTACTTCGTAAAAAACTTTTTCTACCGCTTTTGCTTTTAATTGTGGTAGAAAAATATTTTTTAATTGCAAGGTTATGTCTGCATCTTCTGCTGCATATTCTTTTGCTTCTTCTATTTCCACTTGGCGCATAGTGCCTTGTGTTTTTCCTTTTTTACCAATGAGTGATTCAATACTTACTGGCACATAACCTAAATATTTTGTACTCAGCAAATCCATGCTACGCTTACCATCTGGCTCTATTACATAATGTGCAAGCATGGTATCAAAAATATTTCCTTTTAAAGTATATCCATACCATTTTAGCATCAGCAAATCATATTTCAAATTTTGACCTATCCAAGTTTTGGTTTCATCTTCAAAAAGCAATCTAAATTTTTCAAGAATAGCTAACGTTTCATTTCTATCCTCTGGACAAGGAACATAATACCCTTCGGTAGGTTTAACCGAAAAACTTAAGCCTACCAAATCTGCTTGGTTGGCATCTATATGCGTTGTTTCGGTATCAAAACATATTTCAGAAAATTTATTTAGTTCCGCCAATAATTTTTTTATTTCATCATCTGTTTGCACCAACATATAATTATGTGGCGTATTGCCGATATGTTTATCGGCAATTAAAATAGGTTCTATATCTTCTTCTTCATTTTCGGTAGTTTCTACTTCTGCCGATGGCATTACATTCCCAAACAAATCCATTTGCCCAATGGCGGCACTAGCCACCTGCTTTTTGCTTACTGGCAAACTGCTTGTTGCACCCTGCCCACTGCCAACTGCCAACTGACTCACTTTCTTTCCCAAAATACGCTCCCCCATTGTTTTAAATTCCAACATAGTAAAAATTTCTTCCAACACTTCTTTGTTCATTTCTTTCAAACGAAAATTTTCTTCATGAAACTCTACAGGTACATCTAAGATAATTGTTGCCAATTTTTTACTCATAATGGCATTCTCTTTTCCGTTTCTTACTTTCTCACCCAGTGCACCTTTTATCTTATCTGCATTGTCTAAAATGTTTTCTAGTGTATCATATTCCTTCAGCAATTTGGCTGCTGTTTTTTCACCTACACCCATTATACCTGGAATATTATCCACCGCATCACCCATCAATCCTAGCACATCTATTACTTGATCTACTCGGGCTATATCCCATTTTTCGCACACTTCTTTTGGCCCCATTATTTCTACTGTGCCGCCTTGGTAGCCGGGCTTATATATTTTTATTTTTTCTGAAACCAATTGCCCATAATCTTTATCTGGTGTAACCATATAAACTGTGTAGCCTTCCTTCTCTGCTTTCTTTGCCAATGCACCAATTACATCATCTGCTTCGTAGCCATCAATAGCAATTACTGGCACATTAAAACCTTCAATTATTTTTTTTATATCTGGTATTGCTCCACGAATATCTTCTGGTGTTTCTTGTCTGTTGGCTTTATAATCTGCAAAATCTGTGTGGCGTTCTGTAGGTGCGCTTGTATCAAAACATACTGCAATATGCGTAGGCTTTTGGTTATTGATAAGCTCTGCCAAAGTATTAGTAAAACCAAATTGTGCATTGGTATTGCGACCCTTGCTCGTTATACGTGGGCTACGTACGAGTGAGTAATACGCACGAAAAATAAGTGCAAATGCATCTAATAAAAATAGTTTTTTTTCTTCCATGTGGTAAAGATAAAATAAGATTTTGATTATAGATTATTGACATGAGATTATAAAAAATGCGGTCGCAAATTGCGACCGCATTATAAATTCTTTAATATATTTTCTAAAATTTCGTCTCCAAATACAACGGCAACATAGCTCTCCAAGTTGGCCAATCGTGTTTCCACTCTTTGCCCCAAATAGATGCATCATGCTCTATGCCTTTTGCTCTAAGTATTTCAGAAAACTTTGCAGTGGCAGATGGGTCTTCATAATCGCCGCCGCCTGTAAGTATATGTATGTGTTTGCTTTTGCGAATGTTATTTAAATACCATTCGTCGGTAAGGTTTGGAATATAATGTGCTGGCGAATTGTAGTACACTTGCTCATCCCAATACCCATCGGTATATTCTGTAAGATCATACACCCCACTCATGGCTATTACACCATCAATCAAATCTGGACGTTTTAAAAATAAATTCATACTATGCAAAGCACCAAACGAAGCACCACAAAGAATGATAGGTGTTTCTGCTGAAGTATTTGTTTTTATAAATGGTATTACTTCATCAAAAATATAATTGTTGAATTGGTTTTGGCGAATGGCTTTATGCGCACCTTCCATTTCTTTATTCATCCAACTTTCTTTGTTGATGCTGTTTACAGAAAAAATACGAACCTTACCACTATTAATGTATGGCGCTAAAGTTTCCATGAGTTGGAACCGCTCGTACTCCAAATAATCTGCTGCTGCGGTTGGCACCAATACCAATGCAAAACCATAATCACCATAAGCAACTATTGGCATATCCAATTGTAATGCTGGACTAAACCAACTTGTTGTTTCTCTTTTCATTCAAAATAATTACTGCAAATGTAGCATTTGAATTTTTATTCCAGCACACCTTCAGTTATTTCCGTCCATAATTCTCTATAGCACTTAGCGGCATAACCACTTCGTGCAAATTCTTCAATAGGTTGTTTGTGAATACCCATTTTTTCTACATCGGATAAATAAGGAATATAATTACCAAAGAAACGTTTGTCTTTAAACAATTGCTCCATTATTTCGTGGTGCATATTTTTGCGTAAATCCGTCATGGTGAAGAAACACATGAGCTTTGCAGCATCAATATCTTTTTCTTTGAAATAATCTTTTACCATATTATACGTACGTACAGAAAGTGTAGTAGGTATTACTGGCATAAGCACAATATCTGCTGCGCTAAAAATATTTTCGCTTAGTGCCGAAAAACCTGGAGGGCAATCAATAAATACAAAATCATATTCGCCCTCAAATTGCTTTAATGCATTTTTAAGAATATTTTTTTTGCCACGCATTTCTTCTAACATAATATCAAAGCTCTTGCTCGAATTATCGGCAGGAATAATGTCTAAATTATCGTAGCCAGTTTCCATTATGGCTGCATCCAAATTGGCATCTTTACTTATCAATTTTTTTATGCCTTGGTTTACTTTTGGTTTTGCTTTAAAATAAAAAGATGTAGCACCTTGAGGATCTATATCCCACAACAAAGTTTTGTAGCCTTCTTTGGCCGATAAATAAGAAAAATTAACGCAGCTAGCCGTTTTGCCCACTCCGCCTTTTAAGTTGTACAATGCAATTACTATCATGGTAAAATTATTTTTTTCAAGAATGAATATAGGAAATTTTGGATAAAATGCTGTTTTTAAGCAAAAAAACATGGAAATTATTTTCTGAGGATGTAATTTTTAATTCACTTCGTGAATTGTATGGCCACGAATTACACGAAATAACACGAATAAGAAAACATTAGTGAACTTTCTTGTTATTTGTGGCAGCAAAAAAATTGCTCAGTTGTTTTGCCTATTATCAAAAGTGCTATATTGTACACCGTAACATTTCAAATAAATAATTTATGACATCAATAAAATCTTTTGCAAGTGTATTTGCAATATTCGCTATCACCAATATTTCTTTTGCGCAGCAAAAACAATTAACGGATGACCAGTTTTTTAAAAACAATTTTAAAGGTATTACGCAATCATTGCCCACAGTATCTCGTTGGGAAGATGCAAGTCATTTTATTTTGATAAGAGATGGAAAATCTTTTTTGGTAGATGCCAAAACAGGAATAGAAACAGCGTATACAACCCCAACAATAAATAAAGGAAGTGTAGAAACAAAGCCAGAAATTATAACCAAAGAAAAAGATTTATTTGTAAGAAAAAATACTGGAGATGTGCGCCTTACCAATGATAGCCTTACAGAAATAAACGCAACCCTCAGTGCAGATAATAAATATGTAGCCTACACAAAAAAGAATGATTTATACACTGTAGAATTAGCTACGCAAAAAGAAACTCGACTTACCAACGATGGTAGCGATGTTATTTTAAACGGCTATGCTAGCTGGGTTTATACAGAAGAAATTTTGGGTCGCCCATCAAAATATCGTTCTTTTTGGTGGAGTCCTGATAGTAAGAAAATAGCATTTTTTAGAACAGATGATAGTCCTGTAGCGCCTTTTACCATTACAGATGCGCCTGGAGTACATGGTTATTTGGAAACTGTGCGTTATCCAAAAGTAGGCGATAAAAACCCTGAGGTAAAAGTTGGAATAGTATCTCCGAATGGCGACAATATTGTATTTGCAGATTTTAATGCATCGGATGATCAATATTTTGGTGCACCATTTTGGACAAACGATGGTAGTAGCTTATGGGTGCAATGGATGAATAGAAAACAAAATAATTTAAAAATATATGCCATAGATCTTGTAAGTGGAAGCAAGAAAGAAATATATGATGAAAAACAAAAAACTTGGATACAATTAGAAGATGGATACGAACGTATGCATATGCTTACCAACAATAAAAATTTTATTTTAGAAAGTGATAAAACTGGCTGGAACAATTTGTACCTATACGATATGAATGGCAAATTTATTAATGCCATTACCCCAGGGAAATTTACTATAACAGAAGTAAATTACATAGACGAAGCAAAAAAGATTATTTACTTTACCGCCCGAAGCAAAGAAAACACGGCTCGCAAAGATTTATACAAAGTAAATTTTAATGGTAAAAAAATGCAGCGCCTAACTTTTGGCGATTATAATCATGGAACAATAAACATGAGCCCCGATGGAAGTTATTTTGTAACCAACTACAACAATACCAGCACACCTACCAAAATGATTTTGGTAAATAATAGTGGGAAAATAATAAAAGATATAGCTGATAGTAAGGCTGCAGAAATGAATGCTTACACTTTAGCAAAAACAGAAATTGTACGTGTAAAAAGTGAGGATGGTTTGTACGAATTGCCCATGAAAGTAACGTGGCCAATGAACTACGAAAAAACGAAAAAATACCCAGTATTGATTTCTATTTATGGCGGGCCAAATGCAGGCACGGTAATGGATACATGGGCGCTTAGTGGCTCACAACAATTTTATGCAAAAGAAGGATTGATACAAGTAGCCATGGATCATAGAGCTAGCGGGCATTTTGGTAAAGAGGGTGTAAACTATATGTACCACAACCTTGGCTATTGGGAAATGAAAGACTACAGCACTATGGCCAAATGGCTTATTGATAATGCGGGTGCGGATGCAAAAAAGATTTGCATTACGGGGTTTAGTTATGGTGGTTATTTAAGTTGTTATGCACTTACGTATGGTGCAGATGTTTTTACACATGGCATGGCAGGCGGCAGTGTTACCGACTGGACATTGTACGATACGCATTACACAGAGCGCTATATGGGTACCCCTGCAGATAATGCAGATGGTTACAAAACAAGCTCTGTTTTAAACTATGCAGAAAGATACAAAGGCATGTTACAAATTGTACATGGCATTATAGATGATAATGTGCATTTACAAAACAGCACACAGTTTGCTAGCAATTTACAAGAGCTTAAAAAAGATTTTGAAATGATGACCTACAGTGGTGGCCGCCATGGCTGGGGTGGCAACAAGCGTTCGCATTTTGAAAATTTAAAAACACAGTTTATTTATAAATATTTATTGGAGAAGGCGGTGCCAAAGGGGATGATGAGGTAGGAGTTAGTAAACATTTCATACCAATAATAATTTCATTATTAAGATGTATATTTACAAAACAATTAAATTGTTATGTCTGCTACATTAAATAGAATATCAAAAGCGCCTTCTTTCAAATCGGTTTTATCTGCTGTAAAAAAACTTTCTGTAGAAGAAAAGCAATTGTTGCAATTACAATTATTTAGTACCGATGCGCTACATGAAATGAAACAATTTGAATCGGCATTAAAGAAAAATAAAAAAGCTGTAAAAAAATCAGACGAAGATATTGTAACCCTTACCACAAGTTATCGTAAAAAACAATATGCCAATACAAAATAAATGCTGTATTGATAGCTGCGTATGGGTAAAATACGCAGGCCATTTTAGGGCTAGCACTTTACTTAAATATATTATAGAAAATAATCTTATCGTTTTTGCAGATAATTATTTATTAGGAGAAATTCATAATGCATTAATAGAAGGATTTAATTTTACCATAGCCGAAGCTGACAAAACTATTCAGCTTATTTCGCCATTTCTAATAATTAAAGCTCCTAGAAATATATTTCGTTTATCAAAAGATGCGAAAGATAATTATTTGTACGATTTATGCATTCAGAACAATTGCAAATATTTAATAACTCTAGATAAAGAAATTCTTGCTGATGTGGAAGCTCCTTTTTTAAGAAAGACTGATGCTTGGTTGAGGAAGAGGAAGTAAAAATTAAATCAAAAAGTACGCTAATAAGATAATTTGAATGGTAGTTAAAATTCAAAACAAATTATAAAATAAAACTTGAAAAATAAATATATTAACGTCATAAAAAGTATTTTATTTTCATTGCTTATTTCGTGTCTTTATTCGTGCACTTCACATGGAGCTGATGAGTTTATTCTTAAAGATTACTACAATAAGCATACACATCTACATCAAGAGATAGCTGATAGTTTAACGATTTTTAGTAAAAGATATAATACAAAAGTAATTTTAGGAAAAGCTATAGATGGTAGAAAACTTATTGTTTTTAGCATAAACATTCCTGATAGCAATTTGAATGTTTTAATCTCTTTTGATTCAGTATATAAAAGGCATGATTCCAATCCCGATAAAACATTAAGTTACGTAATACCAAATGCAATTTTAGAAAAATTCAATACAAGCATTTACTCAGATATTGCCGCTGATAGCACTTTTGCTTTTTTTGTTTACAAATGGGACACCCCTTTTGGCATTGGAACAAGAGCAGATTCTCAATATGGGGTTTATATTTCTAAAGACAGTATTGAAATAAATAAATATGATAAAAAAATTTCTAACAATGTTTGTATAGGTAGTAGGGGGGTTCTTTAAGAAAATATATTCTTTCTAAGTAAATAATAAACCATCTAAATATTAAACTTATCCCCTTCTACCCCGCCGCCTGCTCATGCAAATAATCCTTCCTTTTCAATTCAAAATTCTTACCAAGGTATAACCTTCGTACTTGTTCATCGCCAGCCAATTCTTCGGCAGTACCGTGTTTAAAAATGCTACCATCTATGAGTAAGTATGCACGGTCACAAATAGAGAGGGTTTCGTTTACATTATGATCGGTAATGAGGATGCCGATGTTTTTAAATTTAAGTTTTGCAATAATTTCTTGTATATCTTCTACCGCTATAGGATCAACTCCTGCAAAAGGTTCATCTAGTAAAATAAATTTTGGATCCACCGCCAAAGCACGTGCTATTTCTGTGCGTCGTCTTTCGCCACCACTTAGTGTATCACCATTATTTTTGCGTACATGTTGTAGTCGAAACTCATCGAGTAAGGATTCTAATTTTTCTTTTTGCTGTGCTTTTTTTAGTTTGGTCATTTCTAGTACTGCGGTAATATTATCTTCTACCGATAGTTTGCGAAACACACTGGCTTCTTGTGGCAAATAACCAATACCCATTTGTGCCCGCTTATACATGGGTAGTTTTGTAATGTTTGTTTCGTTTAAAAACACATCTCCTTTATCGGGCTTTACCAAACCTACCACTTGGTAAAACGATGTAGTTTTACCTGCACCATTTGGCCCAAGTAGGCCCACAATTTCTCCTTGCTTTACATTAAAGGATACATCGTTCACCACCGTTCGACTTCCGTATATTTTTACAAGATTTTTTGTTTGTATTACTAAACTCACAGGCTGTATTATTTTTACAAATGTACAAAAGATGTTATTGGCTTGCACAGATGTGAAATTTTTAACATCGATTATTGTATTTAAATTTTCGTTCTTCAAGGAGAGGTGTCACCTTTTACAAAGCTGCTTTATATTACAGAGTATACAATGAAAGGTTACACCTCTAGCGAACCCTAAAACACATTGCGTTCAATCTATCTTTTGCTGTTTTATCGTAGCTTCTGTAAATTTGCACAACGTTTTAAAAAATTACCAAAACGTATATGCGTACTCATGAAAGTTATAGACCACTTAAACCAAGCCAAAGACACCGTAATTTCTTTTGAAATATTGCCGCCATTAAAAGGAAAAGGCATACAATCTTTATATACCCATTTAGATCCGTTGATGGAGCTAAAACCTTCTTTTATAAATGTTACCTATCATCGTAGTGAGCATGTGTTTAAAAAAGCTGCTGATGGAAATTTTACAAAAGTGGTAGTACGCAAGCGCCCAGGCACGGAATCTATATGCGCAGCTATTATGAACAAATACAATGTGGATACCGTTCCGCATCTTATTTGTGGCGGCTTTAGCGTAAACGAAACAGAAGATGCGTTAATAAATTTAAATTATTTAGGCATTGACAATGTGCTTGTGCTGCGTGGCGATGCAGCTAAAAATGAAGCAGGTTTTGAACCAGAACCTGGTGGTCATAATTATGCTATTGATTTATTGAAGCAAGTGCAAAATTTAAATTCTGGTATTTATCAAGAAGAAGATTTAAAAAATACAGCAAAAACAAAATTTTGTATTGGTGTGGCTGGTTATCCAGAAAAACATTTCGAATCGCCAAACATGGAAACCGATTTACAATTTTTAAAAGCAAAAGTAGATGCGGGCGCAGATTACATTATCACACAAATGTTTTTTGATAACCAAAAATATTTTGCCTTTGTAGATGCTTGCAGGGCTATTGGCATAAATGTTCCCATCATTCCAGGTTTAAAACCCATTTACACTAAGAAGCAATTGACCATGTTGCCAAAAGTATTTTCGATAGAATTACCTACCGACCTTTCTAAAGCAATAATAAATTGCAAAGAAGATGCAGATGTAGAGAAAGTGGGTGCAGAGTGGTTATTGCAACAATCGAGAGAATTAAAAAAAGCTGGCGTGCCAGCTTTGCATTATTATACCTTGGGTAGGCCATTGCTTATTGCAGATGTGGTGAAACAACTTGTGTAAAAAAGTTTATTAAAAAACGGATGCCAACTTTTAAAAAGTTGGCATCCGTTTTTTAATTCGAGGCGTTAAAATCATTTTAGCATCTCTTTAAACACTCCCTCATTCACTTTTACTGGATATTTTTTTCTTAACTCCCCTACCCATTGTTGCTCTAGCACATTTTGATAATCGTTTATTACTAGCCCTCTTGCTTCTGTAAAAGAACGCTGCATATTGGCATCGTATAATTTTACATACTTTACAAAACTTGCGCTACCATCTACATTCTTAGTAATATCGGAATATGTATTAGCTGTTATTTTTGCTCCTGAGGTAGCACCTGGTATTTGTGCAACTTCGTATCTGCCACTGTCTGCTTGTATTTGGCTGTTGCTAGCCTCGGCAATGGCGCCCCAAGTTTTACCCGCTTTGCTAGATGCTATCGCTTCTGTTGCCAATTTTTCTGTAGCGCAATTAAAAATTAATACATCTGCACTTGCCGTCCATTTATAAGTTTCTTTATGTGTATCATAATATTTTTTTAGACTTATAGAATCACTACCAGCCTTGCTCCAGACTTTACGCTCCATTATTTCGAAAAGCATGTTGCCTTCTTTAAATTCTTGCATCTGGTATTTAAAATCGGCATTGTATTTTTCTAAATTTTTTTTGTAATAGTTTATTACTGCTTGTTTAGAAAAACGATCCCACATAATATTGTTTGGTTGTTTTGGCTGCTCACCATTTGGTTTGTTTTCTATCATATAATTTAACCAATCTGCCCCTTTTATCTGTGTGCCGTCTTTAAAGCTTGCAATTACTTTTTTACTTATTGGCAGTGTATTTATTCTTTCTACAATTGGGTTTGTCAATATAGAATCGGCACCGGCAAAAAGCATTTTATCATTAATTGCAGCCAGTTTTTTAAACCCAGTTTTTTGCATTACATCTTTTGCAAATTTTTCACGCTCGCTATTTATACGACTATCTTGGGTTACTTTTTGTTTTATTTCAAATTGGTACGAGCCATCTGTTTTATCTGCAGGCACTGGCATATGTGCTAGTCTTTTTACAATATGATACCCAAAAGATGTTTCAAAGGGTTTACCAAAATCATTGTCTATTTTTAAAACAATAACGTTAGATTCAAAAATACTATTAAACTTCCCTGTACCAAACTCTTGCATTTCGCCACCAGATAAATACGTCATTCTATCATCACTAAATTTTTTTGCTGCTTCTACAAAACCAAGTCCATCTTTTAATAATGTATAAACAGAATCTGCTTTTGTTTTTATGGCAAGCTTTGCATTATCATCTGCATTCGGCGGATAAGCCACTAAAATTTGTGCTACTTTCCATTTACCAATGGCTGGCCTGTCTTCCACTACTTTAAACATAACCAAGCCTTTGCTTGTTCTGTAAGGTTCGCTCACAGCTCCTACTTTTGTATTGTAAATAATATTTTCAAATTCGTACGGTACAGTAAAAGCAGTTACAAAACCCACATCAGCATATTTAGCTGGAGCAAATTTTGAAGAAATATCTGTTACCATTTCATTGTATAAATTGTTGTTTGCTTTTCTTAAGTTGTTGTACAATTCTTTTGCAGCATTGTAGGCTTTGGTGGTATCTGCTGGTTTTGCCTCGGCAGATACTGGCACAGAAAAATATAAGATATGCACATCCTTTGCAGCTCTATCCATGGCTTCGTTTATCAATGCCTGCATGCCTTTTTCATCGCTCAAATAATTTTCAAGCACTTGCTCTCTAAAATTTTGCACATCGTATTTTATTTGCGAAATGGTATCTAACCTAAGCTCTTGTGCTGCTTTTACTTTTAGCTTAAAGTTGGTGTATAAATCAAGGTACTCCCGCATCGCTTTTTCTTTGTCGGTAGTGCTAGGTTTGTTTTTATTATAGGCACGCAAAAAATCCATTTTGCTAGTTTCGTTTTTGCCATACGAAAATAAAGTTTGGGCAAACAAAGTATTGGTAGAAAGCGCTACTGCGCAAAAAACAAAAAATTTATTCATTTGGTTAGTTGGTTTTTTAATAGCAAAATTATTTATTGCCTTTTTTCATATCCACATCTATCAAATCGTTCATTTGCTCTATCGTTAATTTTTTTGCAATGATTCTTTTTTCTTTATCTAGCAAATAGATGGTAGGTGTCATTTCTACATTGTACAATTGCCTAAAGGTAGGACGTTGATTTTTTGTTTCTTCATCTACCATTGCCTTGGTTTGATACACATTTACCCAATCTGTAATTTTTTTCTCTCTTAAAAATATCAACCATTCATTTTTCAATTTTTCTCCTTCAGAAAGTGCAGCATATATCTTTACTCCTTTCTTTTGCCAAGATGCTCTGTACATAGAATCTAGCCTTGGTATTTCATCTTTGCAATGCCCACAATTTGGATCCCAAAATATCACCACTGTATATGGCGAATTTACTTCGTACAAGGCTTTTGTTTTACCCGTAGTATCAGCAAATTCGAGGTTTGCAGCCATTTCGCCAATCAAATTACTCATAAGCATAAAAGCTCTTCTTGTAATTACACTGTCTTGTGTTTTGTTAAGCCAATTGCTTACGCCTTTGCTGTGATACTTATTATACAAATGCACAAACACCGCATCTTGCCCCATATATTTTGGGTTTATATATTCATCGGTAAACCAGTTTAGCAAAAATTTATACATCTCTGGACTTGTTCTTGCCAACAACAATTTATAATCTAAATCTTTTATTAAACTATCCGAAGCCTGTGGCATTATTTGTCGGTAATACGTTTCTAATTTTGGCAAAAAGAATGGTGTACGTACAATTCTATCATCCATAAAACTTATACCATCCCAATAATGCGATTTGTAAAAATTATAATTGTCTATAGAATCTTTTCTGGTAATAGCTACTTTTGTTGGGTATGAAGGCTCACGCAATGCATTTAGCAAAACGGCAAGCATAGAGTTAGGTTTAGTCTTTACCACATTTTCTCTATAGTCGTTTAATTCTTTACTTAGTTTTTTATATGCATTTTCATGTTTTACAGAATCTGTTTTTGTTTTAGAATTATTGTAGGCTTCTTTTTCTTGCTGCAAAAATTTACCTTTTGCATTTACAAATGTTTGATAATTTTTAAAATCAACATTGGCAGGTGAGCCAGTTATTTTTGTTTGTGCAAGCTTATTTGTATCGGCTACAATAGAAATATTTTGTTCTTTTTCTATTAAGAAATCAGTGCTAAGTCTTTTACCAGGAAAAATGATAGAATAAATACCAGGGGCCAATTTTTTGGGCGATTTAAAAAGCGAACGCCCAGTATTACTAACGGCAGAAGAATCTTGCAAAATAAAATCTTTACCCATGTAGTAAGTAAGATATGCAATGCCCGATTTGTAATTGCTTTGCAAGCTAATGTTATACCCTTGTGCTTTAGCGGCATATACACTTACCATCAAAATAATAACTAGTAAATATTTTTTCATTCGTATCATATTATTAAAGTTGACAAATGTATTTAAAATTGACGTTAAAAAGAAGCGTAATGGTGAATTATTAGAGGGTTTTATATTTTTTTAACAAACAAATTGTGCCTTAAGAAACGTTATTTTTGCGCTGTGAGAAAAAAGGACAAAAGAATAACCATTGAAAACATAACCGTAACTGATTATGCCGCCCAAGGAAAAGCCATAGCCCGCCACGAAGGAAAAGTAATTTTTACAGAAGGTGCAGTGCCTGGTGATGTGGTAGATTTGCTGCTAGTAAAAAATAAAAAAGACTGGGCCGAAGCAAGGGTGTTAAAATTGGTAACGCCGTCTGCCGATAGGGTACAACCATTTTGCCAGCATTTTGGAGTATGTGGTGGTTGCAAATGGCAAATGTTGCCTTACGAAAAACAATTGCAATACAAACAACAAGAAGCCGAGCAAAATTTATTGCGTATTGGAAAAATTACCGATGCCAGTATGTTGCCTATAATTGGTGCAGATGATGAACGCTATTATAGAAACAAATTGGAATTTACGTTCAGCAATAAAAGATATCTTACTTCAGAAGAAATTGGCAACGAAAATATTGATATGCAGCAAAATTCATTGGGTTTTCATGCCCCTCGGGTTTTTGATAAAACCATTTCTATTTTTGAATGTTTCTTAATGGATGATGTAAACAATCGCATACGCAATACCATGCGGAAAATTGCAGAAGAAAACGATTACTCTTTTTATGATATTAGATTACATACTGGTTGGCTTCGCAATTTGATAGTGCGCTATTGTACTACTGGCGAGCTTATGGTAAATCTTTGTATAAATTATGAAGATGAAACAAACACCAAGAAAGTAATGGATACATTGCTTACGAAAGTGCCCGAGATTACAACATTGCTTTACACCATCAACCCTAAATGGAACGATACCATTTACGATCTTACACCACAAGTGTATTTTGGAAAAGGATATGTAACGGAAAAACTTGAAAACTTTGAATTCATTATTAGTACAAAATCATTTTTTCAAACCAATACAAAACAAGCAGAAAAATTGTATAGTATTGCAAGAAATTTTGCGCAACTTACAGGCGAAGAAGTAGTATATGATTTATATTGTGGCACTGGTAGCATTGGTATTTTTGTGAGCCCATTGGCAAAAAAAATAATTGGTGTAGAGTTGGTAGAAGATGCTATAGAAGATGCAAAAAAGAATGCAGCAAATAATAATATAACTCATGCTCATTTTTTTGCTGGCGATGTTATAAAAATTTGTAACGATGACTTTTTTGAAAAACATGGTAGGCCCGATGTAGTGATAACAGACCCTCCACGTGCAGGTATGCATGAAAAACTGGTAAATAAATTATTGGAAATAGCAGCACCAGTAATTGTGTATGTAAGTTGCAACACCGCTACCATGGCTAGAGATATGCTATTGCTTAGCGAAAAATATACTGTAGAAAAAACACAACCTGTAGATATGTTTCCGCAAACGCATCATATAGAATGTGTGGCGAGGATGGTTTTGAAAAAAGATTAATTAAAAAAAATAAACCTAATAGAATGTCATATAATCAATACGGCAATAGTTTTCAGCGAACTACACCAGTGGTATTAAATCTTATTATTGCTAATGTGGTAGTGTTTATAGCACAATATTTATTTGGAGGAATAGAGAGTAAAGTTACCGACCTATTTGCCTTACACCATTATAAGTCAGATGAGTTTAGGGTTCACCAAATTATTACGCATATGTTTATGCACGGTGGTTTTACTCATTTACTTTTTAATATGTTTGGGTTATGGATGTTTGGAACTACCATAGAAAGAATTTGGGGACCAAAAAGATTTTTCATTTTTTATCTTGCATGTGGCATTGGTGCTGCAATAGCACAAATGGGGTCATATGCATTTTCATATTATGACATTGATAATTCAACTTTACCCCTAGAACAAATAATACAATACCAAAATGTATTAAGAGTTAATGCAACGGTAGGTGCATCTGGTGCCATCATGGGTATACTGGCAGCATTTGGTTATTTATTTCCCAATACAGAAATGATGATTATACCGATACCAATTCCTATTAAAGCGAAATGGGCAATACTAGGCATTATTGCTATTGATTTATTTAGTGGTGTTGCGGGAAGAGCAGGTGATAATATAGCACACTTTGCACATTTGGGCGGTGCTATTACCGGATTTTTAATAGTGCTAATTCAAAATAAAACAAACAAGAAAACATTTTATTAATTTTAAATTAGAACATCTATATAAAGTGATTTTAAAATGTTTTAAATGGCATTTTTAGCATAAGCCTTATTGGTTTATAAAAACAAACAATCTACTTTGTACGCAATTTTTTAAAGAATATTTTCTATTCCTTCTCAATAATGCTGCAATAAATTTACTCCCATTTGTACAATTTTTGATATTTAACATATGCACAAGGCCTGTAAATAGTGCCACTGGTACAAAAATTGCTGGTGATACTACAAATACAGTAAAGCCCTAGCATCAATCAATTTAAATTACTTTATTGCTTGTGCTATATGCGTTGCATAACCCGTTCCCCCTATAATTTTTGTTAAGCAATTTTTATTTATTCATAAAATAAACAATCATGAAAAAAACAATTTTATCCATTGCCATCATTGGCATATCTATTACTGCACTTGCACAAAAACAAAAAGAAGATGATTTACAAATGCTAAAATTTAGCGTAGGTCTAGAAGCTGCTCTACCTTTGGGCGATTTCGGGAAAGCTTATACATTTGGAATTGGCGGAACAGCTCAAGCAGACTATAAAGTAGGAGATGATCTTGCTTTAAATGTAAATGCTGGCTACATAAGTTTTCAACCAAAAAGCATTACTGTTTTGGGTTTTACTAGCAAAGGTAAAGCCGTTGGGTATATACCTATACTTGCGGGCATAAGGTATTATTTTACCGATGAGGTATTTGCACTTGCACAATTAGGTATTACCATTGCCACTGCAAATGGAACCTCTAGCTCATTGTTTACTTACGCTCCTGGTATTGGTTACAAATTCTCAGAGAATGTAGATGCAGCTGTAAAATACACAGGCTATAGCAAAGATGGCACCAATTCGAGCACTATCGGTTTAAGGGTTGCTTATACTTTTTAAGCTTGATACATTTGATTATTAAGCGCAGCACATTTGTGTTGCGCTTTTTTAATAAATCATTAGATTTGATTTTGGTTATCGAATAATTAAATAGCTTTGCAACAATTATATACAATGACAAAAATCATCTATCCGGTTCTATTTCTCTGCCTTATTTCTTGTACAAGTTGTTTCGAAATTATTGAGCAAGTATTTTTAAAAACTAATGGCTCTGGCAATTTTCAATTGGTGCTTAATCTTAGTAAAAGCAAAACGAAGATTAATTCTATTCTGAAAATGAAAACCATTAATGGGCACAACGTACCAACCGAACAAGAAATAAAAACCAAAATTGCGGATATAGAAAAAGCCACTGCAAAAACTACTGGCATTAGCAATGTAAAAACAAGCATGGATTTTGATAACTATATTGCTACCATTACTTGCAATTTTAATAAAGTAAACCAGCTAAATGGTATTATAAAAAGTGTGATGGAAATAGAAAATAAAAAAAATAAATTTATAGAAAAAAGTTACGACTACGATCAGGCTACGAATATTTTTTCGAGAATAAATAAAGTATCGCTAAAAAAAGATTACAATAAAATGAGTAATGCAGATAAAGAAATATTTGCAACAGCCAACTATACGGCTATTTACAAATTTGAAACTACTGTGAGCAGCGTGGGCAATAAAGATGCAAAAGTATCGCCAAGTAAGAAGGGCGTAATGCTACAACAAAATGTATTGGATGTAATTACCGATAAAAAATCTATTGAAAATAAAATAACCTTAATCAAATAATAATGAAAAAAGTTTTATTCGTTTTAGCCTTTTGTGGTATTGCTTGTACAAATGTATATGCACAAAATTTATTAGCAAAAGTGCCATCATCTACCACTATGGTTATAAAATATAGTGGCCAAAATTTTAGTACAAATGTACCTGTTCAAAAACTGAATAGTTACAGTTTTATTAAAAACAATCTGTATAAAATGATGAATATGGATACCCTTACTGCCATCCAAAATATGGGTATAGATTTGGAGCAAGATAGTTACCAATACATATCCAACGACGATTCTACTTTAAGTTTTGTAACCTTAATGCACATAAAAAATAGAACACAATTTTTACAGTTTATAAAAGCATCGTACAGTGCGAAAAATAAAACTGAACAAAAAAATGGTTTTCAATTTTTGCCTATTTCAGAGAAAACATATGTAGGTTGGAACGAAACGGTAGCCGTAATTGTGAACACAACTTATCAATTCAAAGAAAGCTATTATACACATAAATATAAAACTGATACTACGGCGGCAACAACAACAGTTACTATTGACAGTGCTGGGGTAACAGTTGTAGATACAATAGCTGCTCCTACTATAAAATTTACGCCTCCTAAAATTTACAAAGAGGGTTATAAGACACCCAAAAAGGGAGTAGTGCAAAAAAAGAAAACTATTGCAAAAAAAGCACCAGTAAAAAAGAAGCAAGCACCTAAGAAAAAGAAATATTATGATGAGGATGAGAAGATAGAAGAAATAACTGAAGACATGGCAGTATCCGCCCCATATTCTTCGGAAGAAGATAGTATAGAAAACAGAAAAAAAGATTTGTGGGATCAGCGGCAAGATATGTTGGCAAAAAAACAACAACAAACTATTGCCGAAACAATTATGGAAAATACATTTACTGGCACTGTAACAAGTATAGAAAATAGTATTGCATACAAAAAAATAATTGAACCTGCTGCACACTTAAGCCTTTGGATAAATAGCGATAATTTAATAAACCAATATCAAAACTATTTTTCGAGAGATGTGTTTTCTATTTTGCGCCATGCAAAAGTAGCGTACAAAAAAGACACAAGCGATGGGTATAAAACTGCCGTAAATGTGTATTTCGAAAAAGACAAAATGCGCATGGATCAAAAAAATTATTCGGAAAATGTAGAGATGCAAAACCTAGGAAAGTTAGTAATGAACAGTAAACAAAATGCCTCGTTATTAAATGTAGTAAACCCTGGCAATATTGGTTATTTTTCTATGAGTATTAATACCGAAGCTATGCTTAACTATTATTATACCGTAATGAAAAAATATATGAGCAGCACAGCTTACATGAGCGAATACAGCGATATGGTAAATGTGTATATAGATTTATTGCAAATAATGATAGACGAAAAAGGGATTGCAGAATTAAACCCAGGCAATTATTTATTTGTAATGCACGATATGAAAACCAAGATGGTAGACTATACAACTTATGAGTACGACAAGGAATACAACTCTAAAGAAATAAAGAAAAAGAAAAAAGAATTATCGCCAAACTTCACATTTGTGATGGACACAAAAAGAGAAGACTTTATGCAAAAATTGGTGAAGCTTCCGCTAAAATACAGCGAAAAAAACAAATACAATTACAAAGAAAAAGACGGCTATTATGAATTATCTTTTGATAGTACCAAATACCCCGTAAGCAACTTGTACTTTATAGTAAAAGATGGCAAGGCAATGGTGACCACATCTAAAGAAGTAATAAACAACACCCTAACTAACAAAGGATTTGCTATAGATGAGGAAACAAAAAAATCTATTATGGATAATAATTACTCCATAAAAATAGATAGCAAAAAATTATTTGACATATTGGGTACAGAAGCAAGTACAAAAACAAATAAAAAAATATGCACTTACATGGCAGAAAATATGGGCGATATAAAAACAGAAAGTAGTTTTAAAGATGGCATGATACAAGGCACAACCATTATTAAAATAAATGGCAACCATGCAAATAGTTTAGAATTTATTTTAATACTATGGAGTTTTTAAATGGCGAGTTTGAAAAAAAGGAAGCAGAAAAAGTAATAAAGGCTGATTAATGAATAAGAAAAAATGGGCATTGGTTATTTTATGTGGACTTCTAATAATTGGCTATATAAAATTGTTTTACAAAACATACTCCGAAACTGGAGTAGCAAAAAGCGCAGATAGCATTGTGGCTATAGATGTAAAACGAATAACCAATACCATAATTTGGCAAAACATAACTAAGCCAAGTTTATGGAAAATAAGCAGCGGTGCCGCTGAAACCGATAAGGCAAGTTGGGAAGATATGATTGAAATACCCGATTATATATTGGCTTTTCATGCAAGTGGGCAACCAGCAAATGCTTGGTATGGTATATTAAAAATAAAAGACGATAGTGCTTTTGCAAAGGGAATACAACAGCAACACTTTGAAAAAATAGATAGTACTATTTATGTGAGTAAAAAAGTTGGTTTGCAGTTTTATAAAAATGGTAACAATATATTATTAACTGCAGCATCGGTAGAAAGTAATAGCCTTACAAAAATTGCCAACGAATTATTTTTACAAAAAAATCATATCTCCAAAACAGACTTAGCAAAGGTTATTGATGCCAAAAGCCATGTAGCTCTTAAATTAAACAGAAATATTTTTTTACAAAAAGATGCTATTTTTACTGCAAATTTTGATGCCGATAAAATTACCATTGAAGGAAATGTAATTTCAAAGAAGGAATTTACTTTTACTGAAAATAAGTTTTACTGCAACACAAATTCATTGCTTGCACTAGGTTTTACGCAACCCTCAGCAAATGTTTTAGCTTTGTTAAACGATAGTAACAAAGTTAATATTTCTAAAGCCATTAATGTAAATATAGATTCGTTAATGCTCCCAACCAATAAATGGTATAGCCTAGATGTGGCTGACATTAAACCTCGTGCAGACTCCGCCATTACTTATACGTATGACGATGATTTTAATAAAGTAGAAAAAGTAGTGGTGAATAATATAGAAGAACCCGTTTTTAATTTAACTATTTATGGAGATAGTGTTTCTAACATTTACAATAATTGGATATTTAATAATACATTAGAAAAAACAAATGCAGGTTATTTATTTACACCTATACCATTTGTAAAATCATATTGCAATATTGAAGAAGAAAAGATACTAAATGTTACAGGCAATAATTATGAAATAACAACAATAGGCAAATCAATAACAGCTATATTTTTCATGAACAGTCCGTTGTCAAAAATGCCAGCATCTTTGTTGAAATATGCACCAACTGGTATAGCAAAAGCAATGTCAAATTTTGAAAAAATAGAAGTAGTTGTCAAAAAAAATGAACATGGGGCATTTCTAAGTGCTATTATTACAAAAAAGAAAAATGATAAGCCGATATGGGAATTTTAATGTTACAAATACCTTTATAAAAAAAGTGCGACAAATATTTGTCGCACTTTTTATTTATTTAAAATAATACTATCAGCTTTGCCCTATTTGACTTATTTCTTCTTCAAATGCAGGGTCTTTTGGATCAGGACCATACTCGTTTGTGCCCCCATTCCCTGCTGTAAAAGCCAAAATTAAACTGTATATTGGAATGAGGCAATACCAGCCACTTTTTCCAACATCATGCATTCTTCTTATTGCAACTGCAATGCTAGGTACTATCATACCCAAAGCAAAAATTAATAGTAAAATTCCAATTGCTGGTAATTGAAGCGTTAATAAAAAAAGAACCATATAAATAATCGCAAAAAATAAGATAAAATACCAATACTCACTTCTTCTAGATCTGCCATTAAAATCTGCATACTTTTTTAAAGCCATTAGAAACCATTTCATAATTTTAAAAATTTAGGGTTGATGATGTTGTTAGATTGTTAATAGATTGCTAATATACAAGAAATATAAATTGTTATCAAAATATATTATACCGTTGTTTATAAATTGTTTAAACTTTTACGATTTTATACTATACTCACTTTCCCGTTGTATTTTTGCATATAAACTCAATAAAAAATGGGAGAAGCCGATCGCCGCCATAGAAACGAATACAAGCACCCAAAACGCAGCCGATTATTATTGGGTGCAAATGATAATGCGCTTATGGCTTTATTTGCTATAAACGTTATTTTTTTTCTGGTGCTTATGACCATACAAGTAGGCGTATATGTGGGGGAAAAAACGCCCGAATATTTTTACACGCATGTTGTTCAGTGGTTCGAGTTACCATCTAGCCTTACAAAATTGTCTGAGCGCCCATGGACAATTTTGAGCTTTATGTTTACCGAAGTAGGCGATGGTTTAATGCGAGGCATTAGTAATATGATATGGCTTTGGGCATTTGGATATTTATTACAACAAATGACTGGCAACGATAAGCTTATTCCCATTTATATTTATGGAGGTTTAACGGGTGCATTATTTTTTATTGGAGCACATTATTTATTACCTCCGCTTGCAGATGCTAGAGGTACAGAAGGTTTACTGGGCGCAAATGCAGGTGTAATGGCAGTTGCCATGGCTACAACTGCGCTATCTCCCAACTATAGGTTTTTTAGACAAATAAGAAATGGCATTCCTATTTGGGTATTGATGGCAGTATATATTTTAATAGATTTTGCTGGTGTAGCGGGTGCAAGTGCTGCATACAGTTTATCGCACTTAGGTGGAGCATTTGCAGGGCTTTTATTTGTAGTGTTTTTGCGCAAAGGCAAAGATGGTAGTATATGGATGAATAAGTTTTACTATTATGTTATGCATCTTTTTGATCCAAAAGAAAAAAAGGTTAGTAATAAAAAAGATGAAATATTTTATAATACAGGAAATAGAAAGCCATTTACCAAAACAAGTAATGTTACCCAAAAAAGAGTAGATGAAATTTTGGATAAAATAAATCAAAAAGGATATCATTTTCTTACAGATGAAGAAAAAGCCTTTCTAAAAAAGGCTTCGGAAGATGAAGCATTGTAATATAATTTTAAACAAATAGCCACAAATACATGAATAATATCATTCATGTATTTGTGGCTATATTTATTGTTAAAAGATATTGGATTTACTTCTGTGTATAATTTGCTCTACCAGATTTTTTATCGGCTCTTCTTCCTAAAATATATCCGCCTGCAGCCCCCACAACACCTCCAATAACAGCACCTTTACCTTTATTTTTAGATATAACAGCGCCAGCAACTGCACCACCTACTCCACCAATGGTTGCTCCCTTAGCAGCTTGGCTCCAGCCTTTTTTCTTATTTACTTGTGGTGTTGTAGCTACTTCACCATTATTACCGTTGCCAGATGATGTACCTGCATTAGGCGCATTATATACCTGATCGTTATTTTGCTGACTAGGTGCTTGTTGTGTACGATTACTTCTACGCCTTATGGGTGCTCGTTGTCTTTGTGGTGCATTTACATATTTAATTACGGTAACTACTTTGGGTTTTGCATTATCTTGTTCTGCCACTGCTTTATCATTGGCCGCTTTATCAGTAGCTGCATTTGATGCCCTTAAAGCTGCAGTATCTGTAAATACAATTCGCTTTTCGTCATCCAAGTTGTTCTTCTTGTCTGAATTACAAGCCGTAAGAAATATTACAGCAGTTGTAAGTGTAAACATTATTTGTTTCATAATATAAAAGTGTTGGTTATTTAAATTGATATACGGTATATGTAGAAAAATAGTGCCAACAAATTTTTATTTTAATCTATTATGAAATTTTTATGTTAAACATTTTAACTATGTTTTATCTTTATGGCATGGCAGGAAGTTTTTTTAGAAGATTTACCAAACGTTTTTTTGTGATATGCAATGTGTTAGTTGCAATTTTATTTTTATTAGGTTGTTATGCAGCTTGGTTTAACCCTACTCGTTTCTGGTTTTTGGGTTTACTTACTTTAGCTGCACCCTACTTATTATTGGCTATACTATTATTTTTACTATTTTGGTTATTTGCAAAAAGGAAATTGATGTTCATTAGTATTATAACTCTAATTCTCACCATTAAACCGATTTCTAAAATACTCCCATTCCGCTTTTCAAGGTCTTTTGAAATTCAAAAGATGGGTGCTGGTATGAGGGTAATAAGTTGGAATGTAGATAATTTTAATCTTTTAGAATACAAAAAAAATCATGATGTAAAAAATGGAATGTTGGATTTTATTAATAAATATAATCCAGATATTGCTTGCTTTCAAGAAATGGTGGCAGCTGATACTTTTGTAGATTTAAATAATGCGTATTACCGTAAATATGCATTTTATCCATTATCTGGTTTTGATAGTGCATTGGGGTTTAAAAATAATTTTTACAGTTATAATGCTAAAAACGATTTTGCACAAAAGCAACATTTTGGAATTATTATATTTTCTAAATATCCAATCATAAATAAAAAGACAATTAGTATTTATCCTCACGATTATAATTCCATATTTCAGTTTGTAGATATTGTAAAAGTAAATGATACTATAAGAATCTTTAACATTCACTTACAATCTCTAAAATTTAGCGAAGACGATTTAAAATATATAAAGGATGCAACCTCAAAAACTGAAATTGATTTAGGTCAATCGAAAAATATACTTTCGAAACTTAAAAGCGGATTCATAAAACGACAAAAACAAAGTAATGCCATAAAAAATGAAATTAACAAAAGCCCATATCCTGTAATTGTATGTGGCGACTTTAATGATGTACCCAATAGCTATGCCTATTGCACCATTGGCAAAGGTTTAAAAAATTCGTTTGTAGAAAAAGGGAGTGGAGTTGGTAGAACATATTCGGGCATATCGCCCACGCTTCGTATAGATAATATTTTTATGGATAAGCGTTTTTCTGTAGAGCAATATACTTGTATTCAAAAAAGAATGAGTGACCATTTCCCCGTTATAACAGATATTGATTTTGCCAAAGAAAAAAATTAATAAATTATCCGCTAAGCATTTACTAATACTGATGGTTCTTTAAATATATTTGCAATTATGGCATTAGAAATATACAATACACTTACAAGAAAAAAAGAATTGTTTACCCCTCTCGAGCCAGGTTATGTTGGCATGTATGTGTGTGGCCCTACCGTATATAGCGATGTGCACTTAGGCAACTGCCGTACATTTATTTCGTTTGATATTATTTATAGATACCTAAAATACTTGGGTTACAAAGTGCGCTATGTACGCAACATTACAGATGCCGGGCATTTGGAAGGCGATAGAGATGAAGGCGATGATAAGTTTAGCAAAATGGCTAGGTCAGAAAAACTAGAGCCAATGGAAATTGTACAGCGCTACACTTTAGACTTTAGGGAAGTAATGCAAGTTTTTAATACATTGCCACCAACAATAGAACCCACAGCCACAGGTCATATTAGCGAGCAGATACAAATGACGCAAGAAATTATAACCAATGGTTACGCTTATGAAAAAGATGGTACTGTTTATTTTGATGTAGAAAAATATGATAAAGAAAAACCTTACGGCATACTTACCAACCGTAAGCTAGAAGATTTATTAGAAGGTACAAGAGAGCTCAGTGGACAAAATGAAAAACGTGGTCGTTTAGATTTTGCACTATGGATAAAAGCAAAGCCAGAACATTTAATGCAATGGCCAAGCCCATGGGGTATGGGTTTTCCGGGTTGGCATATTGAATGCTCTGCTATGAGCAATAAATATTTGGGTAAACGATTTGACTTACACGGCGGAGGAATGGACCTTGCAGCCACACATCATACAAACGAAATAGCACAAAACGAAGCATGCTTTCATGAAAGCCCTGCACAAATATGGATGCATACCAACATGCTTACCGTAAATGGTACACGTATGAGCAAAAGCTTGGGCAATGGTTTTTTGCCACACGAATTATTTGCTGGCTCACATCCATTATTAGAAAAAGCATATTCCCCAATGACGGTAAAGTTTTTTATGTTACAAACACATTACCGCAGTACATTAGATTTTAGCAACGAGGCGCTACAAGCATCAGAAAAGGGATTGAAAAGATTGTGGGATGCGTATGAAATTTTACAAAAGATAAATTATACAGCTGCTGAATTAGATACAGAATTAGATGAAAAAGTATTGAAACTTATACTTGGTTTTGACGAATGCATGGATGATGATTTTAATACTGCAAGGGTTTTAGCAAATATTTTTGAACTCGTTCCAGTAATTAATTCTATAAAAGATGGATTAATAAAAGTAGGCGCAATTGCAGAAACCACGTTTACCATGTTACAAACAAAAATGAAAGCTTATATAGAAGATGTATTTGGTTTGCAACAATCATTGGAAGCGGATACTGGTAAACTTACTGGTGTAATGGAGCTATTAATAGATATACGCAAAGAAGCAAAAGCAAAAAAAGATTTTACCACATCAGATAAAATACGAAACCAACTTACTGCATTGGGTATTGAGGTGAAGGATGAGAAAGATGGGAGTGTGAGTTGGGGAATTAATTAAATAAAAAATGGAACATCTTACTCATCTAGCTAAAGACAAAAAACTACATAAAATAATAACAATACAAGAGCCAATAACCCTCTTTAATAGAAACAATGTACACTTGCATTTGTGCAACTCTATCATGAGCCAGCAACTTAGCACAAAAGTGGCCGATGTTTTTCAAAAAAGATTTTTAGCATTGTACAATAACAAAACACCAACAACAAAACAAATTGTAGAAACGCCTTTTGAAACCCTACGTGGTATTGGCTTAAGCAATGCAAAGGCAAATTATGTACAAAATGTTTGTCAATTTTTTATAGATGAAAAACTGACAGATGCACGTTTACATAAAATGAGCAACGAAGAATTGCTAAACTATTTAACACAAATAAAGGGAGTAGGAAAATGGACGGTAGAAATGTTACTCATGTTTACATTTGGCAGAGAAGATGTATTTGCCATAGACGACCTTGGCATACAACAAGCCATGTGTGCATTGTACAAAATAGAAGCTACCAATAAAAAAGCCTTAAAAGAAAAAATGCTTTCTCTTTCTAAAAAATGGAGCCCATACAGAACGTATGCATGCTTGTATTTATGGAGCTGGAAAGACAATTTACCAAAACCTTAGAAAATGATTTTAGAAACAATTTCTAGTAAATATTCTGCATCCAATTCATCAAAATGATTGAGCAATTCACTGTCTGCGTCTAACACAGCTACCACAATATTATTTCTAATAATGGGCACTACAATTTCCGATTTAGATAAACTGCTGCATGCAATATGCCCAGCAAATTTTTCTACATCTGGCACAATTAAAGTTGCTGCTTTTTCCCAAGCTGTGCCACAAACACCCCTACTTTTTTTTATACGTGTACATGCTATTGGCCCTTGAAATGGAGCTAGCACCAACTCATCTTCTTTCACTAAATAAAAGCCCACCCATAACCAACCAAACTGTACTTTTAATGCCGCTGCTATATTTGCAAGATTGGCTATCAAATCGGTCTCGCCATCTATCAAAGAAAATATTTGTGCGTTAAGGGATGTGTATATTTCTGCTTTACTCCCTTCTGTTTTTATTAAATCTTCTGCCATTTGACAAAGATAAGTAGTGATGATGATTGAAATTTATTAACAAAATGGAGGTTCTTTAAAAATTGGTTCAAGTTTTGTTCCTCTGTATAAAATCATTGTTTTATGGCTGAATATATTCCCGTAAATACTAGCTCCTAGTATATTATTGTAGGTTTAGATGGTACAAGTTCTAGCATGGATTTCTAATCCTTAAAAATAGAATTATTTATTTACACACTAAAATACATTTTTTATACGAGTTTCTTATTGGTTTATGGTATGCAGCAAAGATTATTTAATTTTTCTCGTATTTTATTGTTGGATGTTCTGTTGTCAAAATCATCTTCCCAAATGGAACAGCCATAGTTTGCATCATTGCCCATTTCGCCAAATGAGGTGGTTAATATTAAATGTAAATGATGATATACCGACTGTTGTAGCGAACAGCGGGGAAGGTCTTGCTTTTGCAATACCTTATACAACGATAATGGTAACGAATAGTATTCGGGCTTCACGACAAGAAAAATAAATTATTAGGAAATAGAAGAATTGGTTGCTGGCGAGAATAACAGTTCCAAAAGGCTTGTCGTGAAATCGGTTAGTCGAAATACGCTGTTTTCCAATTCTTCGAAAAGTATAACTATTATTAAGCCAAAATATTTTTGGGTTGTATTTATCTATGCTTCTTCTGTGCCTATCCACGCAATTGCGGGACAAGTTGTGTTTAATCTAATCAAATAATATTCACCGCTCTCCGTACCATCCCAAACTCATCCCTTTTTCCACTAAACAATTCTGCAATTTATTTTTCTTGATAAAATATTTATTTCCATTTTAAAATATTTTTAATTATAATTGATTGTCAAATAATTACATTTTTATTGCTAGCGATTTTTATACCTCAATTCCTAATTTTACCATTAATTTTTGGAATTAACTCCAAATATTACCGTCTTTTTAAGTAGTTGTTTCCTATATTTGCTATATGGAAGATCTAAAACGCTTTGTAGGCACTGAAATATTAGCTGATATAGGCAAACAAAAAGTATTGATGCTTTATGGAAGTCGTAGGGTGGGTAAAACAAATATTTTAGACGACATAAAAGCAAGGTATGGCGAAAAGGCGTTGTATGTTACAGGAGAAGATTTAGATGTACAAAGCATTTTTAAGAATAGAACCATTAAAAATTATAAACTATTTGTAGGCAATTATAAAATAATTATTATAGATGAAGCACAATATATACCTGAAATTGGATTGTGTTTAAAATTAATGATAGACCAAATTAAAGGCATCACCATTATTGCATCAGGCTCGTCATCATTCGATTTGAGTAATGCAACAGGTGAACCATTGGTAGGTCGAAATTATACATTTCGTTTATATCCTTTTGCACAGCAAGAATTAAAGCAAATAGAAAACTTATTAGATACAAAAGGCAACTTTGAAGAAAGAATGATTTATGGGTACTACCCCGAATTGGTTTATTTAAAAACAAAGCAAGAAAAGGAAAGATACTTGCAAGAAATTGTGAACAGTTATTTGCTAAAAGATATATTGGCTTTGGAAAATGTAAAAGATGCTTCCTTCTTAAAAAAATTATTACAACTATTGGCTTTTCAAGTGGGTAGTGAAGTATCTACAAATGAGCTAGCCAATACACTTGGTATTTCGCAAAAAACAGTAGATAGGTATTTAGATTTACTAACAAACGTATTTATCATTTATCCATTAACCGCTTATAATACTAACCAGAGAAAAGAAATTGTAAAAAGTAAAAAATGGTACTTTAGCGATAATGGATTAAGAAATGCTTTAATAAAAAATTATAACGTGCTTGGGTTTAGAAACGATGTGGGGGCTTTATGGGAACAGTATTGTTTAAATGAAAGAATAAAGTTTAATCAATATAAAAAAAGAGATGTGCAAAACTATTTTTGGCGCACTTATGATGGGCAAGAGATAGATTTTATAGAAATAGAGGGCGATAAAATGGAAGCATTTGAATGTAAATTTTCAAAAGATAAAATAAAAACGCCAGCAGCATTTGCAAAGTTTTATCCTAATGTGCCAGTAACTGTTTTACATAAAAATAATTATTTGGAATACATAATGGAATGATAGGATAAAATGTTTAACCTATTTTTAAATAGAACAATTTATATTGTACTAACCACCCTCCCCACCAAATCAAACTCATACCCCTTGCCCACCTACGCCTTGGTTCGTGTCCCACGAACCATTCTCGTCAATCAAATATCAAAAAAAATATTTCCAACAAATTAATTTATAATTTACTTAGATGAATAATCATTTTTAAATTAGCAATTTTATTTGCAAAAAAAAAATCGATTATAAAAATGGTTCGTGGGACACCATAAGTGTTCAGAAGATTATGCAATTTGTTTTATATGCCGCTCCCTCCTTCGGCGGGCAGGCTCTACGGAGCTCTACTCCCAACTTTTAAAATTCTTCTACTGGCATGCC
>JAYTLA010000155.1:0-45866 GCA_043729825.1 Ferruginibacter sp. | reverse complement strand
GATGTTTTGTTACCATCTCTTACCAAAATAACTTGGCTTGTTTTGTTTTTTAAAGTACCATCTGCTTTGCTTACATAAAAGCCGCAAAAGGAAAATAGCAATGGTGATACCGCAATGGCTATCCCAATAATTAGAAGTTTCTTTTTCATTGTTTTTGTTTTTTAAGTGTATTAATTATATGATTGTTTATGTGAAAATGGCTTTATAGAATATTCGGAGAAAAGTTGTTCGCATGTGTCTGACACCTAATTAGACATTTCTATTTGTAAATACTCTGTCCGAGGTGTCTGACACATTTAGCATAGTCTTTTATTAATTATATGATTGAATATGTGAAAATGGTTTTATAGAATACTCGTTTATAGAAATATGTTTGATGGTATTTGACCATTGAAAGTTTTTTGCTTTAAACAATTTATCTAAGAGTGGTACAAGCGGCTGTGCAAAAACCAATACAAATATTGGCGCAGCATTTATAAATTTAAAACTGGCTAAATAAAATGCAACCGCTGCAATGGCTGCACACCATATTATTTTTGCCATACTATGATTGGGTGTAGTTTTAGGGTCAGTAATCATAAAAAATGAAAACAACAATAAACTGCCTGTGCTAATGGATTGTAAAAAATAATCCATTGGCCAACCGAGGTAAATAATTTGCCGTATAAAAAGCAAACCAGCAAATACGCCAAGGAAAGAAAGGCTTGCCGATAAATTTTGCACTTTTGTAACCACTATATAACCTAGGCATAACACGGCAAATAAAATCACTATGCCGCTTCCCCATTGCCCAGGGCTAACCCAAGCTTTTCCTGTAAGTAGTATAGCAGCTACAATACCCAATGCAGATGGGTTAAAAATATGCTTGCCATTCATGCAAATAATATATTTAGATAGAATGGATACAAATGCAGCAAATACAGCTATCCATAAAAGATTTGTTTTTAGCAATAAGCTTAAACCAAAAGAAGAAATAAGAACCGAAGGGATGCCTTTTTTAAAGGATGCCAAAACCGGCTGTTCATTTTTGCCAAAAGCCAATTCGCATAAAAATTGTGTGACAATACTTGTAAGAAAATAAGTAACATACAGCCAACCTTCATTTTGCCAATGCAAAAAGAAAATGCCATAGCTTAAAAATATACTTTGAAAAAGTATTTGAAAATAACGAGCGTCTTTAAAAAGATTTGCAGGTAACATACAAGTGCGTTTTCTAAAAAGATGCACTTGCAAAAAGAATTACATAATTAAAATAAAAAATAAATTTTTATGGAAAATAAGGAAATTTGCATCGGTATCAATCTCACTTCCAGACCTTAATTGCATTATACTGATGCCTAAAGAAAAGTATCTAATTATCTAATTTACAGTTATCAATAATTTTTATCAATGATTTTTGCATTGCTTTTATTTCCTTTTCGGTAAACGATTGTAATGCAACCCTCCTATTGTTTTCTACTATTGGTATTAAAGCGTCTAAAATTTTGTTGCCTTTTTTAGTAATGCTTAAACTAAATCTTCTTCTATCTACTAAATGAAAATCTCTCTTTAGGTATTCTTTTGAAACCAATAATTCTATCATTCTAGTAACCGAAGCAAAATCCTTAAATACTTTTTCGGCAATTTGTTGCTGTGAAATATCTGGATTATCTTGAAGTGTTTTCAATATCAACCATTGGTCTATAGTTATATCAAGACCGTATGTATTTATTTGCTTTTGCGCAAATTGCCTATACGTTTTAATAGACTTTTCCAGCGTATAAAATAATATTTGTTCTAGTTTTTGCATGTTGAACAAATATAATTGATATATCAATAAAAAACAAATTTTAGCCTATATAATAGCTTCTATGTGCAATCCCTTTTCGTTGGCGCTGAATATTCCATAATTCTGCCGCAGTAAAATGTTTTTTATGATCAATATCGAAAGCAATATTTTCTTTTTCGATATCAGTTATTCTTTTTGTTTCTCCTTTACTTAAAGTAGTAAGTAAATTGTTGTTTTCGTTTTTCATGACTTAAAATTTAAATGTTAAATAATTGTTTTTTTGAAAGCAATTAAACAAATTAAAATTTTAAATAATCACTTTCTCTTTGCAAATACAAATATATTTGATATATCAATAATATCTATACCAATTATGTATTTTAACATTAATTAAACGAAAAAACAATTTAAAATCATCCCCCATAAAGAGGGAGCATTTGTGGGATTTTTATTGCGTATTAATTTTCAATCATATATAGCTGAAATAAAAAACGCATCCAAAAAGATGCGTTTTAAATTTTCTTACCTCGTCCCTCCATCCAGCGGTTTATCTCTATTCAACATTTTATCTCTATTCGCTATTTCCCAAGCGGTGTAAAAAATCATACGCACACGCTTTTCGTAGAGGTCAAAATTTATTTTATCAACTGTATCTGTTGGCTTATGGTAATCTGCTTTTAACATACCATCATAAAAAAACAATACTGGCACACCTTTGCGAGCAAAGTTGTAATGATCACTACGGTAATAAATTCTTTCTTTATCGTTAGGGTCGTCAAATTTATAATCCAACACAAGGTTGGTATATTTTGCATTGGCCGCTTCATTTATAATTGGCATTTCGCTGCTTATTTTATCGTGCCCTACTACATACACATAATTTAATGTGTCAGCCGTTTTTCTTTCGGTATCTGTTCGGCCCACCATATCTGTATTCAAATCTACAGATGTTTTATCTAGCGGGTACAAAGGGTGGTCGCTATAATATTCACTTCCCCACAATCCTTTTTCTTCGCCACTCACTGTCATAAAAACCATACTACGCCTTGGTCTGTGGCCATCGGCGGCAGCTTTTGCAAATGCTGCTGCCATTTGTATTACGCCTACAGTGCCGCTTCCATCATCATCAGCACCATAATAAATTTTGCCATCGTGTTTTCCCAAATGATCATAATGCCCAGTAAGAAAAACATATTCGTCTTTTTTATCGGTGCCTTCTATAATGCCAATTACATTGCTAGCGTTAATGATGTTTCTTACTTTATTAAATGTATAATCTATTTTTACATTTTTATCTTTTGCTTTTGTAAGAAATACATTTTTCGCAATTGCTTTTTCAAGAGCAGAGTCAAATTCTGCAGGCAATATTTTTTTTGAAAATGCATGAGAAATCAACGCATAGTTTAATGTCTTTATATTTTCTTTTTGCGGCAGACTTTCAAAATTTAAGCCAGTACTGCTATTGTTATTTACCATACGTTTACTAAAAGTTTCCATGGTTGGGTTTATGACCAAAACCCCAACCGCACCTCTAGCTTTTGCTGCTGCCAATTTATTTTCTAACCCTGGAAAAGTCCATTTAGAAATTTTACCGAGAGCTGGATCAATAAAATATTTTCCTTCTTTTTTGGGTTCGCCTAAAAAGATAACCACAACTTTTCCTTTTACATTTATACCTTTATAATCGTTGTATGCCGCATCATCTATACCATAACCAGCAAATATCAATTTGCTAGATTTAAATTTTGCACTGGTATTTTTACCCAATGGTATTAAAAAATCATTTCCATTTTCTGCAGCTACTCCATTTATTAGCAATGAAGAAGTTTTCACACTGTCTTGAAACAATGGATACAATTGTTGATATGTTTTTAAGGCTGCTGGTTTTTTTAAACCCATTTCTATAAACTGTTTTTCAATATACGCTGCAGCCTTGCGTTGGCCTTCGGTACCAGTTTCTCTGCCTTCAAACTCATCGCTTGCTATAATGGTTAAGTGCTTTCTTAAATCGGCAACAGTAATCATATTGCCATATTTGGCCGCTATATCTGTTTGTGCAAACGCATTTGCTGCAAAAAAGAGAAATGATAATAAGAATAATTTTTTCATGTAAAATTTTTAATAACCAGCAATTTATACAAAAGAAAATAATTGTTTAAAAGAAATATATGAGTGGTATAGTTTTTTAGTCCTGAGATGAAATCTCAAAGCATTTTGTTTTAATCCTGAGATAAAATCTCGAAATATTTTTTTCATATCCTGAGATAAAATCTCAGGATAGCCCTCGAAAAAGAAAGGTTGCAAATTCTACATGAACCTGCAAACTAAAAAGTCTTGTGTCTAAAATCTTTTATCTAAGGTCTATTTATACGCTCCGCCAAAAACCTTCTTCAATAAATCGCTGGTACGTGCTGCTAAATTGGTGCGAATGTTTACTTCTTCTTTAGCAACCAGATCAAAAAGTGCGTTGGTTGCTCTTTCAGTAACATAGCTGGTTAAATCTGGATTTACTTTTTTAAATGTAATAGGCAGATTGTTATATTTAGTTACCATTTCGCTATAGTACTTTGTAGCATCGGTTTTATCTAAAGATGATTTTATTACTGGTGCAAATGCAGCCATCAATTTATCGGTTGTTTTTTCTCTAAAAAAATGTGTGGCACTAGTATCACCATTTCTAATAAGGCCAATAGCATCGTTTAGTGTCATACTTTTTATAGCATCTACAAAAATTGGTTTTGCATAACCAGCAGCATCTTCTGCACCACGATTTATTTGCAAAATAGCTTTGTCCACCATTGCATTAAAACCAAGTTTGCGCAATGTGTTTTCAATTTTCACCGCATCGGGTGGTAATAATACTTTATAAATGGCATCTTTAAAAAATCCGTCGGTAGTATTTAATTGCAATACCGATTTTGCAAGGCCTTGTGCTAGTGCCTCTTTAATACCATTGCCAGCTTCGGTATTAGAAATGCCAGTAGCACTGCCAGCTGCGCCTGCTGCTTGATTGATTACATCGCAAGAACCAAGTGATATACTAATAAGAATTAGCGAAAGTGTAAATAATTTTTTCATGGTGGTAGTTTTTATTTCTGAAGTGAATGCAATTTTGAAACCAAATAAATATCTGAATTGTTAAAATGCTATATTAAAAGTAATGAATTTATTCTTAGGGGTATTAATGATGCATCATTATTAAATATTTAACTAATTTATAAACCATGCTCCATTTTTATTTAAAATAAATTTGCTCTTATTTTAAAAAGTTATTTTAAAACCTGCATATTCACGTAATTTATTTTATCGCTCTTACGGCTAAATCTGGTAGCAGGTAAAATTTTATTTATAAGTATCCCTAAGCAGATAGCTGCGCCTGCGGGTAAAAGATTTTTTAAATTCTCTTTACTGCCAATTGGCTCTTTACTACTTGCTCTATTTATAACATTCAATGCTGTATAACCTACTCCGCCAGCAATCAATAACCCTCCAAGGTTTTTTCTAACAAAACTTTTTTTTGTATCCAATTTAATATCCGATATTTCTTTGTAACTAAACCCCGTTGTAAAACTATTAGCGGTATCAATAACCGTAAAACCATACTCCGTCATATAACGACCCATTACATATGTTTTTACAAATAGGCTATCGTTTTTTATCGTTTTTATAACCCCATTTACATAATTACCTCTTTTTGTTTGAAACATAATAGGAGAGCCTGCAAAAAACGATTTAAGGTGACGCCCATTTTTTCGAGTAACATTTATAATATCTGTAGCTTGAGAAAATGACAGATAATTTATACCAACAAAAAATAACAAAAAGTAAAAACGTAGCATGCAATAAAATTAAAGGACTTGTTGTGATTTAATTGTTAAAAAAGCAAACTATTTCCTATTTCAGTAATTAGCAAATTAGCACATCATCAAATTAGCACATTATCTTACCTTTGCAACCGAATTTAAAAACAATTATGAGCGCACAACATTTATCCGAACAAGAAATTATTAGAAGAGAAAAATTAGCCGAGCTTACCAAACTTGGTATTGATGCATATCCTGCGGCTTTATACCCCGTAAATATTACTGCGGCAGAAATAAAAGCAACTTATAAAGAGGATGAAAATAAAGCAGACTTTGCTAATGTGTGTGTGGCTGGTCGCATAATGAGTGTGCGTGACATGGGTAAAGCTAATTTTGCTGTGCTGCAAGATGCTTCTGGCAAAATACAATTTTACATAAAGCAAGATGATATTTGTCCAGGCGATGATAAAAGCATGTATGCAAATGTTTGGAAAAAATTAATTGATATTGGCGATTTTATTGGCGTAAAAGGATATGTGTTTACCACAAAAACTGGCGAAACATCTATACATGCTACCGAGTTTACTATCTTGAGTAAATCGCTTCGCCCATTGCCCATTGTAAAAGAAAAAGATGGCGAATCGTTTGATGAAGTAACCGACCCAGAGTTTCGTTATCGCCAACGCTATGCAGATTTGATAGTAAACCCTGGTGTAAAAGAAGTATTTATTAAACGTACCAAAATGATAAATGCCATTCGTGCATTTTTAAATGAACGTGGCGCATTGGAGGTAGATACACCAGTGTTACAAAGTATTCCGGGTGGTGCGGCGGCTCGCCCGTTTACAACGCACCACAATGCGCTTGATGTACCTATGTATATGCGCATAGCAAATGAGTTGTATCTCAAAAGGCTTATCGTTGGTGGGTTTGAGTGGGTGTATGAGTTTAGTAGAAATTTTAGAAACGAAGGTATGGACCGCACACATAATCCAGAATTTACGGTGCTAGAATTTTATACAGCCTACAAAGATTATGAATGGATGATGGATACCACTGAGCAGTTGCTGGAAAAAACAGCCATTGCGACAAATGGTATTGCAACCGTAATGATGGGCGAAAGCGAAATTAGTTTTAAAGCTCCATACAAACGCATCACAATGTATGATGCAATTAAGGAGCACACTGGTTTTGATATAAGCGAAATGGATGAGGCTGGCATAAGAGATGTGTGCAAGCAATTACATATTCATGCAGATGAAAAATGGGGCAAAGGAAAATTGATAGATGAAATTTTTGGTGGCAAGTGTGAGCATCATTATATACAACCAACTTTTATTACCGACTACCCAGTAGAAATGAGCCCGCTTACCAAAAAGCACCGCAGTAAACCTGGCTTGGTAGAGCGTTTTGAATTGATGATAAATGGAAAAGAAATTGCCAATGCATATAGTGAGCTAAACGACCCCATAGAACAGCGTGAGCGTTTTGAAGATCAAATAAAATTAATGGAGCGTGGCGATGATGAAGCCATGTTTATAGATCATGATTTTCTTCGTGCGCTTGAGTATGGCATGCCGCCTACAAGCGGTATTGGCTTTGGTATAGACAGATTATGTATGTTGCTTACTGGACAGGTTTCTATACAAGATGTGTTGTTATTTCCTATGATGAGACCTGAGAAAATAGATTAGTAAAATGAATATATATAAGCCTCAAAACTTTTTTTGGGGCTTATTTGTATATGTATAAAATCATTTCCTAGTTTATGAAAAAATATCTTTTTCTTTCTTTAATAATTTGTTCAATATCTTTTATCATTTCTTGCAAAAAAGAAAATGCTGAGATACCTAAAATGCCAAAAGCAGCAGCCATTGATTCTACCGCATCCTACAAAATTATTATTACTGGCAAATGGGCAATGCCACAACATACGATTCCTCCCACAGAGCATTTTACACAATTTATTGGATTAATACATAGCGCTGAATGTAGTGTATTTAAACTAGGTTCATTGGCCAGCAAAGGAGTAGAAAATGTAGCCGAAGTAGGCAGCAGTACAGTATTAAAAAAAGAAATGGACTCGTTGATTTTGGCAAATAAAGCATTAAGTAAATTCTTTCTAACCATACCAGGTATTGTAGGTAAAGATTCTACCAATATTTTTGTAAACATTAAGAATTCAAAAATAAGTTTTGAATCTATGTTAGCACCAACACCAGATTGGTTTGTGGGTATAGACAGCTACAACTTAATACAAAATGGGAAATGGGTAACGGATATAACAATACCAGTATATGGTTATGATGCAGGCACAGAAGACGGCGATGTATTTGGCTATGCAAACCCTGCCACTGTACCACAGCAACCAATTAGTTTGATGACGCCTGCAAATGCTAGTGTAATTGCAAATGGAAATATGGTTATTGCGCCTTTTGCTAGTTTGAAGATTGTAAAGTTATAATTATTTCAAATCTACATTAATCACTTTTGTAGTTACTGGCACTTGGTTTCCTGATACCACTACATAACCATCTAATTGTATTTGGCCAATGCCTTGAGCATAATATACATTGCCAGACAATGTAACACTTGTAACACCGCCAGATGTTGTGGTACGTTCTGAATACACTTTTATTACATTTTTAAAAGTAAATCCATCCAACACATAAGATGGTATTTTATCTTTAATGGTGTAAGTATAGGTATCATTGCCATTAGTGCCGCCTACCCAGCTTTCGTTTACATTTTTAGATACATCTAGTACAAGCAATTCGGGTTTTAATGTAGAACCGGTAAGTATAGTATAATATTTATTTACATCTTGGCGTATATATTGATTGGGATCCACATCGCTGCTAAAAACAGGAAATGAATTTCCATAGGCACTAGTATCATAAGTTAATCTTGTAAAATTGTAGGTAACATTTTGCCCTAGAGCGGTGCGCACATATATCCACCTCGAGCCTGGCACCTTTGGCTGATAAGTGAGTGAATCTTTTGTATTGTTTGTATTAATAGCTTCTATTGCTGGCTTTTTGCATGCAACAAAACATAATAAGGATAATATTGGAAACATTAAATATTTCATGTAGCTTATTTTAAAAAATAAAATTACAAATTAAAAAGCACATTGGTATTAATGTTGAAAATTTTCTTCAATTGCGCTATTTTTACTACATTGTAGCCCAATTATAGATGTTATTATGAAATACAGATTACTATTATTCATTTTTTCGATAATTATCATTTCTTCTTGCAATAAAGAAGGCAAAGGCATACCCGAAGCACAAGGTGGTTTATTGCCTACAAATTATATTACTATAAAAGCAAGTTCATTTTCTCCAGCAAATATTACTGCTGTAAAAGGTTCTTCATTTACCTTCGTCAATCTATCTGGCGCTGCACAAGGTATATATTCTTACGATAGTGTTTTTTTAAACAAGCAAGGCATAGCAGACAATACTTCTTACTATTTTAAAAAAGACACGGTAAGCTCAGGCCCAGTTACTATTTATTATTTTATGGCTGGTAACCCTCCAGTTACAGGGTCTATTACACTTACTCCATAATAGCACGTTTATAAAACCATTTTATGTTACAACAAATAGCTCCATACTTTGGTTATTTAGCATCTTTATTTCTTATCATTTCTCTTATTGTACATGGCGATATTAAATTTAGAATATACAATCTATTGGGTTGCTCATGTTTTATTGTCTATGGTATTGTTTTACATGCTTTTCCCATAATTCTTACCAATTCTATTTTATTCGTAATAAATTTTTTCTTCCTTATAAAGCTATACAAACATAGAGAAGATTTTGACCTCATAGAAATAAAAGGTGATGAAAAATTAATAGAAAAATTTATAGCGTTTTATAAAATCGATATGGATACCTTTTTTCCAAAATTCGATATAAAACAATTAGACGGCAATATCAATTATATTATACTTAGGGATTTAGTTATTGCAAACATTTTTTGCGCCAAGGTTTTACCAAATGGTGATGCTAAAGTGGTCATAAATTACACCACAAAAAAATTTAGAGATTATAAAGTGAGTAAATTTATTTTCGAAAAGAATCAAAAAGAATTGAGCGCAAAAGGAATAAAAAGAATACTATACGATAGTGCCTTAAACGAAAAATATAAAACCTTTTTTGAAGTAATGAAATTTGAAACCGATGGTACACACTACTTCAAAACAATACCTAACAGTCCCTAAATGTTATTTACAATGAAAAAAATATTTTCTTACTTATTCCTTATATGCCTTTGTACACAAGCACATGCACAAGACAACCCGTTTATTCGCCTTGTAGAACTTACTAAAGAAAAAAATATTGTAACCGCAACTAGGCAATTTATTATTGGTAGCACATGCAAAACTTGTTTGCTTACTATAAACAATAATGCAGTAAGAGTATATAGTACAGGTGCATTTGCATTCGAACTAAACTTAATGCCTGGCGATACAAGTTTTTTAATAACTGCTACAAATACGTCTGGTAAAACAACCACCAAAACTATGGGCTTTTCTTACACTCCGCCAAAACCCGCAGAGCCAGTAAAAACATTGGGCATAGAAAGCATACAAACATTTCCTGCTGGTAATTTGGTTTTAATGACTGGCGATAAAATACAATTTAAAGTAAGGGCTTTTCCTGGAAGCAATGTAAGTACCATTAATGGAACAGTATTGTACGAAATGCCAACATCGTCTGCAAAAGGAATGGCTGGTATTTACCAGGGCGAGTATATTGTAAAAGCTACAGATAATTTTAGCGCAACAAAAATACCAATAACCATTGTTGGTAAAGACGGAAAAAAAATGACGAGTGAAACGAGTAATACTTTTGCTATTATGTCGTCAATAAGTAGCGATGTGTGTATTACAAAGGGAAGGCTTGCACATTTATTGTATGGCCTAGGTGAAGATAGATTGGGCGGTGCAAAAATTGGGTACTTAGATAGTATGATTCCTTTAAAAATTATCGGTAAAGTAGGCGGCAATTATAAAGTACAATTGGCTCCTTACAAAACTGCATATATATCAGATGATGTAGTATCGCTTGCACCAAAAGGTACATTTGCTAGTGCTGCACTAACAGATCGCTGGCAAGTATTTGGCGACAGTGCCTATGATTATGTAACGCTTGGGCTTACGAGCAAGCAGCCTTATCAATCCATGCAAGAAATAGATCCATCAAGAATTGTGGTAGATGTTTTTGGCGCTACCAACAATACCAATTGGATAACGCAATTGCAAAGTGTAAAAGAAATAAAAAATGTAACTTATGAGCAAGTGCAAGATGGTATTTTTCGCATTACAATTTTCCTAAAACACAAACAACATTGGGGGCATAACATTTATTACAAAGGCAATTTGCTTACCATAAAAATAAAACAACAACCTGCAAGCCTTGCGCTAAAAAACCTTAGAATAGCTGTAGATGCAGGACATGGCGGTAGCAATGTTGGTGCTGGTGGGCCTACTGGTTCCTCAGAAAAAGATTTAACATTAGCCCTATCTTTAAAACTACAACAAGCCTTACAAAACGAAGGCGCAAAAGTTATCATGACTCGTACCACCGAAAAATTTGTGGACAATAAAGATCGTATTTTAATTTACAGAGATAATACGCCAGACCTTCTCATAAGCATACACCTCAATTCTTCTGGCGATCCTATACGTGCAGGTGGCACAAGCTCTCTATACAAATATATTGGCTTTAGAAATTTGAGCTATCATATAAACAAACGCATGCTACAACTCGGCCTTAAAGAATATGGTAATATTGGTGCATTTAATTTTATGCTCAATAGCCCAACAGAATATCCAAATGCATTGGTAGAAACTTTGTTCCTCAGCAATCCTGCCGAAGAAGAATTAATTTTAGATCCAGCCTTTCAGCAAAAAATAGCAGAAAAAATTGTAGCAGGTGTGAAGGATTTTTTAGCGGGGGTTGGGGAGGAGAAATAAAAATACGGATGCCAACTTTTAAAAAGTTGGTATCTGTATTTTTAAATTTTTACAATTCCTATTTAAACACGTCATTCAACACTCCCGCCAAATGCACCCCACCTTTCAATAACTGATCATTCATAGCAGCTACAAATTTATAATTATATAAAAAATCTAATCGGCTATCGGGTACAGTTTCTGCATATACTTTTTCGGTAAGCTGATAGGTATCGTACATCCATTGTGTTAGCGTTTGTTTTTGCCAAGTTGTACGTTGCTTTAGAGTAGTAAAATTTATAGCATTGGCATATTCGGTATAACTCAATTCTTGAAAACCCACAAGTCGTTCATCCCATACTTGGTGCAGATTTACTTCGTCGCTAAACCATTTTACTTTAATAGAATTACCACCTCTATCTTCGAGCCTGCCAAGGTGTAATGGCTGGTGTATATCGCCTACAATATGTATAAGCAAGCGTACGTATAATTGTTTTGTTTCTAGCGGCAACAATTTATTTTTCTTTAGCTCTGTTGTTATAAAATTAATTCTGGTGTATGCATCTATTGTAGTATCAGCTTTTAAAGATGCATCCATTTGCTCAAACGATAACCCGCTTTGCATGTTTACATAATGCCAAGGCGAAAGATATTTGTATGCAGGATCGCTTTTTATAAAATCAGGCCAGTTACTAGCCATAGCCACGCTTTCAAAACCCAGTATTTTTTGTATTTCTGATTTTGCTTTTGGGGTAAGATAACTATCGGCTATTTGCCCTACAATGCGATGGCCTAGTATACCCCAAGCATTACTTGCAAATGGTAAGTAAATAAATAAACAAATAAGGGTTAGTTTTTGAAATGTTTTCATGTGTAAAATTTGAGTAGCAAATGTAATAGATTTTGCTTTAAAGGTAAATTAATTGCCGAGAAGGCGGAAAGGCGTTTTTTATACTTATCATTATTTTTTATAGTAAGACATTTTAAAACAATTACATTTAAGGCGGTAAGTTATTTTGCCTTCGGCAAAATTGATTTCTTCAAAGGGCAATATTATTGTGTAACAATAAAAAGCGAAGTTTTCCTTTGTGCCCTGCCTTTGCCGGCAGGCTGATTTGGGTCTTAGTGGCATCAACCATTTTTCGTAGAAAAATCTTCTTCCCGCCTTTCAGCTAATAAAGTTCTTATATAGAATTAAAAAACGTCTTCCCGCCTTTTTGGCAAAAAAACTTTGCGAAGCAAAAAAAGTGAAGCTATTCCTTTGAGCCTTCTTGGCCAAAATTATTTTTCCTAGAAAAATATTCTTCCCGCCTTTATTCATAAAAATAATAAAAACGCCTTTCCGACTTCTCGGCAACAAAACAAAACCATCTTTTAGGTAAAGCCACTCAAGTATGTAACTTTACATTCTAAAAATAATACCCATGCAAGATTTAGTAAAAGATTTTAACGATTACAGAGTAAGAATGAACGACCTTATTTTAAGCAAAGAAAACCTCGTTATAAAAAGGCTCTGGAATTTAGACACCAACACTTACACTGCAGGCGCATTAGATGTAAAAACAAAAGAGTTGCTTGGACTTGTAGCAAGCATGGTACTTCGCTGCGATGATTGTATAAAATACCATGTAGGCAAAGCGCACGAACTACATGTGAGTACCGAAGAGTTGTACGAGGTATTTGCCGTGGCAAATATTGTGGGTGGTACTATTGTTATTCCGCATACACGTAGGGCAGCAGAGTATTGGGAAGCATTGAAAAACTAATGCACAGATTTTAGTGACAAAAATATTTCTCCCATCATACAGCGTACACTACCACCGCCAATGGTTTCTATTGTTGGTATAGCAAGCGTAAGTAATTCGTAATGCTTTTTTATAGATTCTATTTGTATGGTATAAAGGCTATTGTAAGCCGTTTGCGATAATGCTATCAAATGCATACCGACATTGGTTTGTAGCGCAAGCATATTGCCAGCAAACTTGTTCATTTGTGTAAAGCTAATATCAATTAATCCGTGTCCAGTATTTTTGAGAGATTGTATAACAGTTTCTTTTTCATTTTTATGAACAATACTATCTGTACAAATAATCACTATTTTTTCAGCAATACACATCATCACATTTGAATGATAAATTTCTTGCCCTGCTTCATCGCAAGCCGTAAAATAAATAGGTTTGTAATCCAGCGCCTCACAGAGCTTAATAAAAATTTCTTTATTAGTTCTTGGAGATAAACATGCGTATGCTATTTTATGCTCATGGTCAAAAACGACGCTACCAGTACCTTCTAAAAATTTGTTTTCGTTTTCATAAATAGAAAAATCGATAATATTTTTTATGTCAAATTTTTCTTTTAATGTTTCAATAATATCTAACCTTCTTTCTGTTCTTCTATTTACTGCAAACATTGGGTATAAAATAACTGTACCGTCTTCATGAAAACTCACCCAGTTATTAGGGAAAATAGCATCGGGTTTTATTGGGTTTTCAGTGTCATCAATAACGATTACATCAATACCATTTATAATGAGTTGAGTTTTTAAATTCTCAAATTCTTCTATTACCTTATTACTAATGCTTTCGTTGGCTTCTTCAATATTATTTTGAAACGCATTGTTAGTAGCCGTTTCGGCATTAAAAATAAAATTGGATGGACGAACAAGTAAAATATTATTTGTACTCTGATTCATTAAATTTATTTTTTTACCCTTACTTGCATAGCATAATTATATGTATCCAATGGCGTAATAGTTATTTTTTCTGGCGCAGCAAAATGAAGATAGTTATTCAACTTTTCTTTTGTAAAACGCTGGCTCCAAAAACCTTCTTTGGTAGCGGTAAAAGAATCTTGCGGCGAAGTTATAACCGTCATGCCCATTTTATTGTACGATTCTTCTTGCTTAAGCCTTGTGCAATCATTATCAATATAACAAGCGCCTAATAATAATTCGCCTCTTTCATTTAATAAATTATGTGCGCTAGAAAAAACGGTTTCAAATTTTTCATTTTTGGCAAGGTCTAATCTTCCTCCTGCACTTTTATATGTGTCAAAAGAAAAATTTTCTGGATAAAAATTACCAGGCGTAAACCAAGTACAAATTACCAAATCATATTTTTTTTGCATTTTATTCAACTCGGTTGCTTCAAAAAAAAATGCATTTACTTTATTTTCTATCTTATATTCTGCAATATTTTTATTGGAAATATCCACGCATGCTTGTGCATTATCTGTACCATCATACAAAGCTATCATATTCCAAATCTCTTTTACTCCGCACAAGTGCATCGGTATGCGTGCATTACCTATTCCAATATCTAAAATTGTAATAGGCGCATTTTTATTGGCAGCAATTTCAGTTATTACTTTTTTCAATTCTATAAATTCTGCCCATTGTGCTTGTATTAAATGTTCTGAAATATAAGTAAGGTCAAAAGATTTTTCTACAGTGTTTGAATTGTCGTACATGGCCATGGTAGTACATTTTATTGTTAAGTATTTTTTTGAGCTATTATTACAAAAGTATCAAAAGCATACGAGGGGCGTTCTATAATTTCTAACATTCGAAATCCTGTTAGAGATAAAAACAAACCTATTTCATCTATAGTAAAAGTTCTTAGCATTGAATTATCTTCTCCGATATTTATTAGTTCATTTTGCATTGTCTTTTCATAAAAAATAGATGCCCAATCAAAACAAAACCCATTTGCAAGGTTAACTTTCCAAATGCTATCACGCTGGTAAAATTTATCTTTAAAACTTGCACGGTGCACTACTTTTTTTGTTGAATCTATTTGCGGTATAAATTTATTAGCATCTATACAATCAAAAGAAATAATACCATCCATTCTTAAATTATTATTAATGGCTTTAAATGTATCTACAACATCATCATTGGTAAGTAAATAACTAATGGTACGACCAGTAATAATACAGGCATCTAATTTTTTTTGCAAATTAAAATTTCGCATATCTTCTTTTACAAATACTGCGATAGGGTTATTTGTTTTTGCAAGGGTCAACATTTCTTCGCTCAAATCCATGCCAAGATATTCAAAACCATTGTTTACAAATCTGCTTGCCAGATTTCCGCTACCACAGCCAATTTCTACAACAGATTTACAATGGTAACTTAACAGAATATCACTATAAAACATATACTCAGCCTCATAATCAATAAAGCTTTGGTACATGGCTTCGTAAACTGCAGACAGATTTTTATAAAGGTTTGACATGGTAATTAATCAATTTTTATTTCAAATAAACTTAGCCGCAATGAATCATAGTGCTTTGGCAAACTGTCAGATTTCATTTCTGGCGATAAGCCTAAGAAAGTAAAGCCGCAATTTTGATAATGCTGTATCAATTTTTCATTATCGCCCCAAGTATCTAGCCTTATAAATTTTCTATTATTTTCTTTACAATATTTTTTTGCCCAAGCCACTATTTCTTTTACAAAGTTATTGCCTCTATAATCTGGGTGAGTTACAATACGATGAATATAAATAGATGGCTGCTCATCTTTTTCGCCCCAAATAATAGGATCGTTAAACGTAATGGCAAATACAGCTACTACTACATTATCCATCATTATTTTCCATTGCCTATTCTCTGCTATTTCAGTTTCTACCAAGCTCACATCAAAGCCTTGCCAGTGTTTATTAAACTTTGTTTTTTGGTAAGCAATGGCGTAATCGTAAAAGGTGAAAATGGTATTGATGTCGGTGGTGGTGCTGTTAATTATTTGCATAAAATAAAATTACTGAAAAGAATTCTTTCCTTTTAAAAATGTAATAATTAAAGATTTTTGAAACAGTAATGAGATAGCTAAAAATTATTTCTTTAGACATATTTAAAACCTTGATATGAAATAATGAAGATATGATTATTTCATAAAATAGTTTTCAGTAAATTATCAATATTTGGAGTTACTTATTTATTTTCAAAAGTGTATCTATTTGATTTTGGTATTGCTCAATCTGCTTATCTTTTACTTGTAGTTGTTTGGAGATTGTACTTATTAAATCTTTATCGACAGTTGAAAAATGACTATGATTTATTGCAATATTAGAATCATGAACATTTTCAACAATATTTTCTGACCTATTACTTATTAATTCAATCGGATTAATATTAAAGAATTTAGCTACCGAATTTAAAAACGGAATTGTAATAGCAGTTTCACCTCTTTCGTATTTTGTATAAGCTGCAACACCCAATTTTAAAATTTTAGCAATTTCAGCAGCTTTTATTTCTCTATGAGTTCGAAGTTTTGCAATTGATTGACCAACAATTTTATTTTCTAAAGGAACAAACATAATATAGTAGTTTAGTACAACTTAAAGTTACTGTAAAACTACTTCATTATCACAAGCCGTAACTAAAATAGTATCACCTTTATAAAAATTCTTTATAAATATCTGAATTAGTGTTAATAAAAGATTATTATTTTTCAATTCCCGTAAAGAATCAAAAAATATAATCTAACTTCATACAACCACTAAATTGTAAGTTTATGAAACAAAAATACTTTTTTATTTTAATTGCATGCATTGTAAATATCAGTTTACACGCCCAAAAAAAAGTAAATGTGGATTTGAACTTTAATGTTTACAAATCTGTAGGCAATGAAATATTGAAGGATTATAGAACTGTAGATGGTTTTCCAAGTCTCCAATACTTCGATAGACAAAGATTTAAAAACCCTTTTATTTCTCTTACAGGAAATGTATCCTATCCAATTTTTCAAAAATTTTATATCGGTTTACAAACGGGCGTTTATATGACTTTTAGAGAAATTTATCAAAGCTATCCCCCTACCAATCACTTTTCAATACCACTTCAGGCTACCTTAAAATATGAAGTATTAAATAGCCCTAAATATTCATCAGGAGTTATTGTAGCAGGTGGAATTAATTTTTTTAATATATATGAAGTTTGGGCACGGTATAAAAATGCAGCACTCTACAATGGGTCATTTTATTATAAAAGAGGAAAAAGTAATTTTAAAATTGGCATAGAAAAACAAATAGATAATGTTACCTCATATCTTAATGAGTTTAGTAGTTACACAAATGAGGAACTATACAGGTATAAAGTTAAGAGAGTATCTGCTTTTGTGAGTTACGGACTAACTATACATTAAAGTAATTAGAATAAAATATTTTTAATTTTTATTAAACCCAAAAGTATATAGGGCATAAAACCAAACACCCAACCACATAATAAAAAAAATGTGCAAAAAATGCACACCCACACTACATTACAGGCGAAAACGCCACATAGCAGAAATAAAAACCAAACAGCCGATTACTACCATTTACTACCATTGCAGTACCATTTTAAAGCCCATAGCTGCACTGTAGAAGTCCATTACTACCATTACCATCTGTAATACCTATAAATACTACCATTTAGCCCATATTTAAACAATAAATAAACCCCATTTAAGCAGCAAATAACGCTGCTTTTTTTGTGTGCTATATTTTGCAAAAAATGGGTACAGGTTGCGTAACAGGTCGCCAACACTTCGCCAAAAGTGGGTAAAAATTGTACCGATGCAATGGGGTATAATACCATATTTAAGCAGCAAAACGGCACTTTTTAGCCTATAAGTACCCTTTAATATTTACTATTATAAAATATAAAGTATTGGTAATCAATAATAATGATAAAAGTAAGTAAGGCAAATACACAAAAGTATGTGTGTGCGCTTAGTTGAGAGGTTGTTTGGTAGCTACTCAAGCCGTACTACTGCAAGCACCAATGCAGCATTTTCTATAGTGTTTTTGGGTATTTCAAAATCATCGTATTGCTTATTATCGCTTCGGCATATAAAATTAGCATCATTTTTACTTTTTACAAGCCTTTTTACCATTGCACCTTGTGTAGTATCTAATACATAGGCCTTATTATACTGTACATAATCATGCTCAAAAAATATACGCTTACATAGTACATAATCTCCTCTAAAATAGGTTTGCTCCATACTATCGCCACTCACAGTAAAGGCACAATTAGCGACACCCATCAATTTAGGTATTATTAAGTAATCTTCCACATCATTATCCATTATTTGGTAACCCCCATTATTACCAATACCTGCCATAGCTTTTACAGGTAATAATGGTATGCCATGTTGCTTTAAGTAACTAATGTTATCTGTTGTTGCCATTACTTTTTTGTTGTTGCTTTCTTTAAGCATTTCTCCTTTACCCGTAATGAGCCATTCAGGGTTAATTTCGGTAAAATAGACGAGAAATTTTGTTATATTTTCTTCACTTATACCGTTATCTTGGTCCAATATTCCCCTTGTAATTAAAGTTTTTTTATAAAAATTATACTTGCTAATACCTTTATAATTAATAAATTGTAAAATATTTTGTTTAATAGGCGATTTATTTTGCATAATTATTTTGGTTTAATCAATATTTCTCGTTTATTTTGTGTTTCAAAGTTGCAAACAACTAATAAAATATATAAAAGTATGAAAAAATATGTAAAGCCAAAGCATGATGGTAAAAGGGCAGAAATTAAAAGAGTATTAGCTGCAAAATATGGAGTATCACTTACCGCAGTTGCTAATGCACTAAAAGGATATAGCGAAACAGAGCAAAGTTTAAAAATTAAAAAAGATTATGAAAAAAAGTATAAAGAAGTTACTGAGGCTTTAGCATAACAATCCCCCACAAAACTCTTGGTAGGCAACCACACGATGTTCGAGGCATCGGCAAGAGCTAAAATTTTTAACCATGATAAAGAAAGCAATAAAAAAATACCTCACTAAAATTATTAATGAAGTATTAGTAGAAAAATTGACCGCAGTAAATGTTACCGAAAGAGCAGATGCAATAGATGAGCATTTTTCTAAAATGAGATACGGCAGTGAAAAAACTACATGGTGTCCTCCATCAATACTAGACCGTGATAGGCTGAAAATAAGAGTAAAGATGAGATAAAGTGTTGCAGTTTAATAATAGAATGGTGAGTGTGTTTTATATCAATAATAGGTGAATATTCTCCTTTCTCATCTTCTATTATTTCAAAAGTTTTTATTTCAAAGGCAGCTAAAAAATTAAGAATTAATTGTTTTCTAGTTTTCATTTCAATTTTAGCAATAGAGCCATAGCCAATAGAGCAGGTGTAATTATACATAATAATACTTTTTACAAATATATGAACCCATACGAACAATATAATAACTGCATAGGTGTACAAGCAAAGTTTTTGTACGAGGGTACTAAAATAGTAACTCATGCAGAAAAAAGTTTAAGGCTTATTGGCTACACAGGTTTTAATAAGCAAGTAAAAAAACAAGCTATAAAACTATTACGCAACCAATCACCTAATCATCCATTGCTAGTTTGCTTCAAATCTTTACCTCCCCAATGGCAAAAGCTACTAGTACAAAGTTTTGGTGAACCACAAAAGCAAGTACGCCAAACATTGTTTGAGCAATATTACCGCAAAGATGAAGAGGCTTGGAGTTTCTTTTTAAAACATAGAACTGAAAAAGCTAAAATTCCTTTAGATGATAAACTTATTGCAAAATACACCCTCAATGCAAGTGTGCTTAATGCCATGTACAACCTTAATAAAGCCATGTGCGATGAGCGTAGAAAACTACGTGGCACTATTGGAGCTCAAACCATACAAGGCATACAAAAACTAAGTGTGTGGGATGTGGTGGTAAACGAAGCCATCCGCTTTAGAGCCATAGAGCCACACACCCTGCCCGACCATGCCGATAGCATACGCAAACTGTTAAACCGATTTAAAAAAGAAGGACCTAAAGCACTTATAAATGGCAGGGTAGATAATAACAATGCCCGGGTAGTAACTACCGATGTGGTAGAGCTGCTTAATAACCTATTTGCAGGGCAACCACACAAACCAAACTATAGCGATGTAGCCAATACCTACGAAAGCTTTTTAAACGGCTACATCGAAGTAATAAACAACAGCACAGGCGAAATGTACAACCCAAAAGAGTTTCCAAAATTAAGCAAGGCAAGTATTACCAACTACCTCAGCGAATGGACAAACAAAATAGGTAACGAAATGCTAAGAGCCAATAACCGCCAACGCATGATAGGCAAATTTAACCCACACTTTGGTTTTGAAAAGCCAAAATACAGCGGCAGCATTATTAGTATAGATGATAGGCAACCGCCATTTAAGTACGATAATGGCATTACAAGCGGTGCAAGAATGTGGTTTTACATGGGTATAGATGTAGCAAGTGAAGCATGGACATGTTGGGTATATGGCGAAAGCAAAGAAGGTATTATACTAGAGTTTTACCGCCAAATGGTACGCAACTATGCAGAGTGGGGCTTTAACTTACCTGCGGAGCTTGAGGGTGAAATGAGTTTAAACTCTGCCTATTTAAACAGCTTTTTAAAAGAAGGTGAAATGTTTCAATTTACCCATATAGAAGCCAACAATGCTAGGGGTAAAATAATTGAGCGATACTTTGGCAAACTTCGTTACGAAGATGAAAGAGATAAGCTAGGATGGATAGCTAGGCCTAAAGCACTTGCCGAAGCCAACCAAGGGGATGACACAAAAATTATTAAACTACCAAAGGCTACCATTATACAAAATAGCTTGGGCGATATTGAAAAGTGGAATAACCGACCACACCGCAGCAATAAAGAAAACGAAACTAAAACTAGGTGGGAGTATTTCTGCGAAAACCAACACCCAAAACTTACACCTACCAACTACCATGCTATACTACCACACATTGGTTACAGCACTCAAACAAGTGTAAAAGTTGGTAATATTCTTTTAAACAACGCTACATTTTTACTAGGCGAAAATGGTAGTGTGGCACTAGGCAACCGCCTTATTGAATTGATGGCAGAGCTAGAAGGGCAGCAAGTGCATATTTATTGGCTAGATAATAACGACGGTACCATATTAAAAGCCCACATATACATTGGCACACAATACTACTGCGAAGCTATTGCAAAGCCACTCCCACAAAAAGCACAAATAGAACGTACAGACGATGATAAGGCTAAATGGGAAACCCTAAGCAGCTACAGCAGTACCGTACAAAAATATATGAACGAACGCAAGCACAGCATTGATAAAGTAACGGTAATAAATAACACACCTGTGCTACAGCCAAAAAATGCTTTTAAAATAAAAGGCTTACAACGCTATGAGCAAAAAGAAACTGAAACCGAAATATTACCCGAAGCACCAACAGATTTTACTAGTCCCCCTGTGGGGGATTTAGGGGGCCGCACCTTAAAAGATAGATTTTAAAACCTTAAAACACCTAAAACCATGTTACAACTTACAACTGATTTTAAAAAACTTGTGGCCTATGCCATACTTGAAAAAAGAAAAAACCACGATGGTAGCGATGCTGCATTTAGCAAAACGATAGATGTAAACAATGCAGTATTTAGCCGCTTAAAAAGTGGGGAAACCGAAGGTATTTTAAAAGATACACAATGGTTAAACCTTGGTAGAATGCTAGGCATTACGCCTAACGAACGCAAGTGGAATATGGCACTTACCGAAGTATATACCATAATAGAGGAAGATGTACTTTTTTGTAAAGAAAATGCCAAGGCAAAAATAATGGTAGATGAAACAGAGATTGGTAAAACCTTTAGTGCAAAATACCTAAGCCGTACACTTAAAAACTGTTTTTACATAGATGCTAGCCAAGCAAAAACAAAGCAAATATTTATACGCCTTATTGCCCAAACAATAGGGGTAGATGATAAAGGAAAATATGCCGAAGTAAAAGCCAACATAAAATATTACTTAAAAATGTTACCGCAGCCAATGGTAATAATAGATGAAGCAGGCGACTTGGATTACACCGCTTTTTTAGAGCTAAAAGAACTATGGAATGCTACTGAAGGTGCATGTGGTTGGTATATGATGGGAGCAGATGGTTTGCGTAGTAAAATGGAACGAGGCATAAGAGGTAAAAAAGTTGGCTACAAAGAAATGTTTAGCCGCTTTAGTGGTAAATATACAGTAGCTACTCCTACCGACCGCCAAGAGAAATTTCAGTTTTATACCAAACTTATTACTGATGTGCTTACGGTAAACATGAAAGACAAAAAGAACCTAAACGCTATTGTAAAACGCTGCCTTACTATGGATGAAACAGGCTACATAGGCGGCTTACGTAGGGCAGAAAGTTTATTGATTTTAAACAGCATTTAAAAAGCAGAGAATTGACAGACCAACGACCAAAGACTAAATATGCGAAGCCTAACTACGAAGAACTTATTTGATATGAAAGTGAAAAAGATTATACAGATTGATAACGAGATTTTGCAAACAGCCATTGGCAATGCAGAGGCTAAGGGCGTATGGCTTGTATATGGCAGCGAAAAAAACGGAAAAACAAGCTTTGTGTTACAACTAGCCAAAGCACTATGCAAACGGCAAAAAGTGGCATACATAAGTGCAGAAGAGGGTACAGATTTAAGTTTTACCGAAGCCGTAAAAAGAGCAGGGCTGACCACCGCCGATAAAATAGCTTGGTACACTTACATGAGCCTTGCAGATGTTGTAAAAAAGTTTACCAAGGCAAAAAGTGCAGATGTAATAATACTAGATAATGCCACTATGTATGCCGATGAGTTTAGAGATATGAACATTAAAGAATTGGAAAACAAATTGCCCGGTAAACTTATCATTTTACTAAGCCATGAGGAGCGTAAAGAGCCACACCCTGCCGCTGCTAAAAATGCAAAAAAGATGGCAAAGGTTTATTTTAATGTGAAAGGATTGTCAGCCTTTGGAGTAAGCAGGTTTAGTGGCGTAAGTACCCAAATAAACATAAACGAAACCAAAGCCACCCTTTATTGGGGCGATGAAATACAACAATAAAAAACCACCACCATGCAACAAAAAAAACAAACCCAAGCCCAAAACCGAACAGAGCAAATGCAACTAGCCAAGCAGCAAGTATGTATGCTGCTAGAGCTTACAGATTATGAATACAACGAAATGCAGTACCACTGCGGCCTATCTTTTTTAGCATACAAATGCCAATGGGAAGTAAGCGAAGAGCGCATACAAAAAAGCAAAATATTTTGGGCATGGTGGATGAACAATTGGGCGCATAGAGATGAAATATTTCTTGAGCAATACCAAGTAATGGAAGTAGATGCCAATGGCTTATTTACTATTAACGAATGGGGCAACAAAAGCCAATACTTACTTACGCACAACCCTTATGTACTCAATAGCCAAGTAGATGATTATGGGCAAACATTGCACCAAAGTTGGCTGCAAGTGCTAGGTATTATTAATAACGAATTTATAAAGCAATCTATATGATGATAGATGTATTAGAGCTGCCCGAAAGCAAACGAATAATAGAAGCAGCCGAAGCACAGATATTTTCTAACACAGGTATGCAAGTAAAGCTAGTAGCACACCTTCGGCACGTGGAACATGATTTGGAGTATAAAAAAATGGTACTAAAGAAAATTGTTTGCAAGGAGTTTTATACCAATTGGGATGATGTTTTAAGCAGAAAAAGAAATAGAAATGTAGCCGCTGCAAGGCACACTTACATGCACTGCTTACGAAAATACTTTAACGAGCAGCTTGTATTAATTGCCGACCAAATGAACCGAGACCATACAAGTGTTATTCATGCCATTAATTCTATTAAAAACTTCTATGAAGTAAGCGACCCAATTATTAAAAAAATTGAAAACGTAAAACAAAAATACAACGATGCATTCCTTCAAAATGAAAATTAGCCGTACGATGATTGAAAGTTTATCACAATTAATAAACGGCATTGTGGTACTGCCAACTACCAATAATGATGAGCGATTGTTAATAGCTACACTAGCACAAATAGGTGCCATGCTTAATGATAAAATAGGCATGTATAAACCAAATAATCCAATGTACACTATCAAATTAAATACGGCACAAATGTTTGCGATAATAATACTTAGCAATGACTATGTGCCTGATGTTACTTCTTACACAGGTAACTTCTTACAAACACAATCTTTAAAAATACAACAACAAACAGCATGAAACTATTTATAACCTCCACGTACTTATTAGCAGGCGCAATAGGGTTTGCCGTTGGTACTTATTACTCACTCAAAAATTTAAAACCATGAGCCAAGCACAGGAAGATTACTTATGGGTGCAAAGAACAATAAACACCTGCACCAACCCTTACCACATAGAGTGTATAGATGTAATGATAGATTTATTTAACGCCAAGCATGAAGACTTTAATTTATACAGTGCATTAACAGACCTGCGCAATGCAAGGCTTACAAGAATATAATTTTTTAATAACATAAATAAAACACACATGCGACAAAAAAAACACGTAATAAGCAACGTAACTAGAGAGCAAGCCGAGGCAGCCATGGCCGTATTTAGCGATGCAGCAAATGCCATACAAAAAATAGAGGCAAGTATGAATGCCGATATAAATGCCGTAAGAGATAAGTACCAGCATCAACTTACTAGCCTAGCAGAGGCAAAAGATGAAGAAGTAGCTATACTAGAAGTATATGCGCAAGAAACTGCCGAGCAATGGGGTAAACGCAAAAGTTTCGAACTATTACACGGCACCATTGGCTACCGCACCGGCACACCAAAAGTAAAATTTGATAAGGGTTTTAATGCCAAAAATACCGCCACCCTTTTAGAGGCTACATGGGCAGATTATGTGCGCAAAACGGTAGAGATAGATAAAGAAAAAATTATTGCCGATAGAGAAGCCGAAAACTTTGCACAGTTATGCAAAGCAGGGCATTTTGAAGTAGTGCAAGATGAGAGCTTTTATGTAGAAAGCAAAGCTGAGGTACTACAGGTGGCATAAAAAATTAGGTTTTAGGGTATAGGCGGCTCATTTCTATGGGCTGCATTTTTTAAAATCTCAATACTAACATCTCAATACTATTTTATGAATACACAAAACAGCACGGGCCTACGAGAACAAAACCTCACCTGCCCACAATGCGGCGTAGAGCTTACAGAGACAGAATTAAAAGATAATGCCTGTACCGATTGTATAGCGGCCATAGGTACACACACGGCTTTAATACACGATTAAATTATGAAAACCTACACCATAAAATACCAATGGTTTAAAGTTATACGAACTGCCAAAGTAAGTGCTAGGGATTACATAGCAGCCAAGGTAGAATTTGAAAGAACAAAGGAAATAAAAAAGGAATTTATAATAAAAATATTGCAGCAATAATGTTCACCTACGCACAAAAACAAATCATCATTCACCTGCTCAATGGCTGCTACTTAATTAAAGCCCAAAGCACTAACCCAAAATACACCCACAAAGTGTACGAGTGTAAAATGAATCCTGTGCTAAAGGTGAGCGATAAAGATTTTAAAGACCCTTTCCATTACTTTCTAAAAAAAGATAAACGAGGTCGCCTCACCCTCAATTTAAAAACTGTGCGGAAAGAAAGAGGCAATGCTTGGATAAAAAAAGCATACAAAGCAAGTAAACAAAATTTAACAATAATAATCAAAAAAAAGCAACATGAGCGAGACACTAGTAATCACAAAAGCCAAAGCCATCCAAGCTTATTTTAACGCTAGCGATGAAACAAAAAAACTTTTGGCAAACCTATTTGGCGAAGAAATTTTAAGCCAAAAAATTACAGACCGAATTAAAACTTTTGAAGATGCATGTACTATTCAAAACAAAAAAGTTGATGATGTGATTCCCTTTAAAATTCCATTTACAACCCAAGACCAAACAGCTTGCAACTTATTAGTACAGCTGCGCATGATAAACAGTGCCTTATGCGAAGATTGGCAAGCAGATTATGCAGATGATGACCAAAAAAAGTGGAGACCTTGGTTTAAGTGGGATGCATCCTCCTCGTGCTTTCGTTTCAGCTTCTCGGGTTACGACTATACGGCTGCGCATGCGGGTAGCGGTGTCCGCCTTGTTTTTCCAACCAAAGAGTTATCCGATTATTTTGGAACTCAATTTGAAAAACTTAACAGCGATTATTTAATCACTCAATAAAAAACAACCATGCAAAAAATTACAACTTTTGAAGAAGCTTGCGCAATTACAGGCGATAGTCCTGTACTGCCTTATCCTACACCTGCCAATAAAGATGAAGAGGCAGACAATTACATGCGCCAAATGCGCATTATTGCAAGGGCTTTAAACCCTAAAGATTACCAACCTGATTACGTAAATAGCAATGAGCGTAAATGGTATCCTTGGATGATTTACAATGAATCCTCCTCGTGCTTTCGTTTCTTCGACTCGGGTTACGACTGTACGTATGCGAATGCGGGTAGCGGTGTCCGCCTTTACTCGAAAGAAATTTCTGATTATTTCGGACGAACATTTGAGCAACTAATTTCTGACCATTTACTCACACAACAATAAAGCAACATGAAAAAAATTAAATCATTTGAAGATGCCTGTTTAAAACTAGGTAAAAACCCAAAAGGAAAGTATCATCCTCACGAGAGGTTAGAAATCATTATAGCTGCCATTGTAGGTAAATGGAAAGCAGATTATAATAATAGCGACCAAGAAAAGTGGTATTGTATTTTCCGTTGGGATGCGTCCTCCTCGTGCTTTCGTTTCCGCTACTCGTATTACGACTGTACGAATGCGCGTGCGTGTAGCGGTGTCCGCCTTTCGATGCAAACCGAAGCACAGGCTGACTATGTAGGAAAAACATTTGAAGCTGAATTTGATGCGCTATTGCAGCGTAAATAAAGCAATGGGTTGTGTGTGGTTTTTCTGTTCCTCCTCGTGCTTTCGTTTCAACAACTCGAATTACGACTATACGAATGCGAATGCAGGTAGCAGTGTCCATCTATGTTGGTTTTTTGTACTGCACAGACCTTGCCACTTGGCAAAAAATAACTCTTAAAATGAGCTCTTTGACATTATTGCACAAAAATAAATTTGCAAATACCAAAAACATTGTTACTTTTACAATGACTATCAAAACGCCCAATCTAAGGGCAATAAATTAGATACATATTTTATTAATAACAGTAATAGCCTGTTATACGGTGGTGCGGTAATAAATCAACGCACAGAAATACAAGCCCTGCTTGCGTTTTGATAGTCACACCTAAGTAATGGGCTATTATTATAATCTTTTAGTATGACTATCAAAAAAGAAAGTGCAGCTAACACTATAAATGAGCAATCTAAGCTAATTGGTATTGATATACCTATTATTGAGCAGGATAGCAAAATGCTAATATCTGCGATTTTGCTTCACAAAAAATTGCAAACATCTACTAAATTTTCTACATGGATGCCAAGGCGTATTGCTGAATATGGCTTTTTAGAAAATGAAGACTTTTACCCAAATTTGGGTAAAAGTACAGGCGGTAGACAGGCTAAAGATTTTTTACTATCTATGGATATGGCTAAAGAATTAGCAATGGTAGAAAAAAACCTAGTAGGTCGTCAAATACGCCGTTACTTTATTGAAATAGAAAAACGCTACAGAGATTGGATAGGCTTTATACTTCCTAGGCTTGAAATTTCTTACGATTTATTTGGGCAGCAAGAAGGTTATAAGTATAATGATTTATTAAAAGCTTGTGGGGCTAGTCTAAAAAGTGGAAGCAAAAGTGCAAGGGTACGTAAAAATAAACAAGACTTTTTTCGAGATAAACAAAAAGAACTATGTGTTTATGAAAAATTTGGTAAAACAATTATTACCAATACAATTGCTCGTAGCCTAAATGCAGAAACAAAAGAAAGACGATTAACTTACGAAGCAAATAAAAAGGAGGTAAACCATGCGTAACCAATTTGTACACCGCAAAAGTGAGCTAACTAATCAGTTAAACGAATATAAAGCTGCTAACTGTGAAGTGCTGCGTAGCCGTATGAGCTGCCAATGCAGCCACAATAACCAACGCTACGGTATAGTAGCTATTATAAACAATACAGTAATGGCAAGGGTAATACGCTGCCGTGCCTGTGCCAAAACCACTACTTATGGAAACAGTAACTAACGAAAAAGTAATAACTGATTTTTTTACGAAAGAAATAGACCCATTGGAATTTGTAAAATATATAGACAATGCCCAAAACAATAAAGTAAAAGTATTGAGTAAAGAGGGTATTGTAATAGCAGAGCAAGACGAAGATGAAATGTATTGGCTGCGAAATTTTAGAAACAAGCTCATGCAAAGTAAAGGTGTTTATTTTTTTGAAGATTAAAGCAAGTTTATTTTAATGAAACCGCTACCAAAAGTAGCGGTTTTTCTATACAATAATATCAATACTTAAAACGTATAAAAATATTTTAATGAAACGATACCTAATACAAAGCCCACGCTTCACAGGCTCTGTCGAAGTGATATATAATAATGGACTATTTCAAAGCCTAGAGCTAGGTAATACAAACATGGTAAAGCCTGCCATGATAGAAGCTTTTAAAAACCAAATAGCTTCCGAAGAGCAATATTTGGCAATTAGCTTTATAAGCGATGTAACCATCATCGCTGCCGATGTAGAAATAACCTTCAAAATGTTTTGGGATAAATACAACCACAAAATAAATAAGCTACGTGCTACCAAATTGTGGGAGCGTATGCCACTAGCAGAGCAAGTGGCTGCTTACTGTGGCATACAAAAATATTTTGCATACCTAAAGAAAGTGGAATGGCGTGGGCAGCAAGACCCGGATACTTACCTGCGCAATAAAACATATTTAAACGAATACAAAGAAGCCACACCCATTAAAATAAGCAATGGCCCACAAACAAGCCAAGTAAATAACCTTGTAAATGATATAATGCATGGAAAAGATATTGAGTAAACCCATAGACCCACAGCAGCTAAAGCAGCTACACACCCTACTACAAAAGCAAAACCTTACGCACCACAAAGCCGAAATGGTAGGCGGTGCTACAGGCGGCCGCACAGAGAGCAGTAAAGAACTACACTACAACGAAGCCGCCGACCTTATAAAACAACTGCAAGCCATGCAAGGCAAGGTAGAGTGGCAGGTAAAAGAGGGCAATACACAACGCCGCAAAATAATAGCCATAGCCTACAACATGGGCTGGGAAATACCCAACCCCCAAGGTGGCAAGCCTAAGGCAGATATGAAACGAATAAACGACTGGTGTATTAAATTTGGGTTTGGTAAAAAAACGCTTAACGATTACACTACAAAGGAGCTACCAACTTTAGTAAGTGTTTTTGAAAAAGTATATAAAGAATTTTTAAACAGCATTTAAACATTGAAAAAATCAGAAATTACAACAGTAAAACAGTATGACTTTATTTTTAGCAAAGAAAACAATAGATTTGTACAGATATTTTATAAGTTAATCCATTACAAAGAAATTACTACTGAAGAACTGGAATTTTCTAAAATGAGAGCTAAAAAGTATTTTGAAATTTTTAAACATAAAAAAACAATATGAAAAAAGTATTATTTATTATCGCTGTTACACTCGCAGCTTGTAGTTCAAAAAATGTAAAAAATGACAATGCAATTGCAGGTATAATGCCTGTAGATATTTATAAAAATTTAGAAGATAAAAACTTTTCTCTAAATAAAAATTTTCATGGAGCTGATGGCAATAGTTGGGTATGTACTTCTAAAAATGAGGGTGAAGAATTAAGTGCTACAGTTTTTAGCCATGATATAAATACTGTAGAAAGTATTAGTGCTACAATAATATGTTCGCCACCAAAAGTAGCAAGCAGCCACGTAGATTTTTTACAATATGTTTCTACAGTAGCTTATGATAGTTCACAACCAAAAGAAGTTTCATTGTGGGTAGGAAAAAATATTAATAAAGATAAAGCTTCTACAAATATTGGTGGTGTATCTTTCATAATAAATGCCCCTACAAAGTGGGCTAGAACATTAACAATTGAAAAGGCAAATAAATAAAAACAAAAGTATATTCATAAAAAAAGCCGCTCCCTTCGAGCGGCTTTTTTTATGTTAATACTCCAAAGCCCACAATAGTAAATTATTTAGTATAATTGCATATAATAATACTTACCAAATGCGTGGCGAGCGTTCTATTTTTCTTTCTTTATTTACCGATGATACTGCTACTACTACCGCCGCTGCACCCGAGCGCAAAGGGCGTAGCGAAGATTTGCTGCAAAAAAGAAATGAGTTGCTAATATGCCGCCACTACTACTACACACGTATTGTAGAGCTGCAATATGCCCGGGCATTGGAGCGGTTAGAAGATGAGCTATACCTTAGCCAACGCACTATTATAAATATTGTAAACGATAATTATACATTGCTCAAAAAAATAAACTCCGAAAAGCCCGAAGTAAAATATTTTAAAACAAAGTTTCCATTTATGGTTTGGAATTAAACTTGCAAACTATCGGGGTTTATATTAGGTAATGGTGTTGCCAATTTTGTATATTTTTTACTGCCTGTAGTATCTTCAAAGCTAAATGCAAATCGTATTACCCTCACTCGTAAATCATCATTTCGTTGCTCATTTTTTACAGCCCTGCGCAAGAGCTTGCTAAAGCCCGGTGCAGTAAACCCATGCAAAGCTTCAAATACTTCTTGCTCCGTATCGTAGTATTTTAGTGCCATATCTCTTATGGCTTTTGGTGCTAATTTATTGGCAGGGCTATACTGTTGTTGCCCCACTCTTATTTGTACAAAGCCCTCTGCATTTTGCCCAAGGTTATCGCCAAAGTCGCTAAATATTACATCTTCTATATCTATCAATGCACAGGGCCATGCTACAGGTGGTCGCATTTCGTAGTTTTCCAACTGTCCTAAATCTTGGTCTATATACCTTAGCAATGGTGCTTTGGCTGCTAGTCTTTCTAAAACGGCATTGTATATGTTTGCGAATGGACTTGTGTACATAATGTTCTTTTGTTTTGTGTCTATAATCTTGTGTCTATAATCTATCTAGTTGCTTTCATAAGCTCGGCAGTTAATCGCCTTGCAAGTTGCTTGGTGAGTATTGGGCTTTGCCCCATAAATTGCCGCTTTGGTAAACGCATATCCAATTTGCGTGTGTGAGCTTTTACTTCTATCGTTTTGCCCTTTTTTGTTTTTCGGGTAAATGCTTTTACGCTTTGTATATAACCCATACGTACGCCTTCGTTGTGGGCTTTTGCATAAGGTACATCTGTACCTATTATCAGCATACCTTCGCTAGCTTTTGTTACCCTTATGCTGCGGCGTAGCCTTCCTGTATCTATTAGTATAGCCCTACCTTTGTTTCTTTTTGTAGGCCCCCATTTGGTTACTGTTTTTCGTGGTTGCCAAGGCTCTATACTATTGCCTATCCATGCTTGGCGTTTAAAGCTGTCTAAAAAAAAGTTTAGGGCATCGTTTCCCAATATTACTGGAGCTCTTAGCAGTACCTGCTTAAACTGCCCTGCAATTTTTTCTAAAGGAAAATTTTGTTCCATGTTTAAAATAGTTGTTATATTTGTAATGGAGTTTGATACAGCCTCGGATTGCATATCCTTGGAAATGGTCTAACTCTATTTTTATTTAAGGCTGTCCACAATACTATAAAGCACCTTCTCACCTGTTATTAATTCTCTTACTACTGCATAGCTTTTTTCACCATTAATTTGTATATCAAAATAATGCCATGCCTTCACCATTGTATTGCCTTTTATATCGGGGCTACTTTGTACAAACTTTGCATTTTTCATAATGCTTTCAATGGCATATATAGCAAGGTTCTTAGCCTGTTTATATATATGCGGTTGGTTCATTATTTCTTTAATACCAGTTACATTAAAATCAACTCTGCCAATCTCATCGGTTATTACATGTTTTCCTTTTAGGTTTTCTTTTGCCCAATTCAATATTTCTTTATTTTGTAATTTGGCAGCCTCTTTATTTACATGGCTTGGTAATCCAATATAGTAAGGATGTGTAGGTGGAAACGCTAATCGTTCCTTTGCCAAATTCACCTTAAACATTTCGGGTATCTTCTCGGGTATAGCAAGGTTGCTTGTGTTTGTAGGTTTGCCGCTGCTCAGTTGGCGCACAGTACTTCTGCATCCAAAATGGTTGGGTGGGTAAAATGCATTCCAAAATGCATCGTCCACTTCTTTTATGATGCCATTAAAATCGGCACATATATCGGAGGTTCGCCCATCCATTACAGCATCATATTCTAGCATAGGTAATACATCTTTGTTAGCCTGTATATCTACCCACTTACTAGCCATTTGCCCGCTTGCTACGGCGGTATTATACTCGGTGCGTAGCCATCCCTCATACGTTGTATTTATAAGCCCTGCCGCATCTTTAAATTGGGCAAAGGTTCGCAATTTGCGATCTTCGCCTATCATGCTTTGGGTAATGGCTTTCATTTGCTGCCAATTTTTTGCAGCACTAAAAGCATACACATTTGTTTGCAAGTGGGTAAGCATATTAAAGTCGGGGCTGTTGTAATCTATATTGCCCACATCTTTGCCATAGCCTTCTTTTAAGCCACTCCATATTTTGTTTGCAAAGCCAAGCGTAACCTCTTTGTTAATGGCACTCGGCATACCCTTCTGCTCCCAAATATCTTTCAGCATTTGTGCTAGGCCTGTAGCCATATCGTCTATACCACCGTCAAGTTTGTAGGAAACCTCACCACCATTCGCCACAGGCGTATGGCTACAGCAACCTTTATATAATTCGTTTAGCTCTGCACTTAGTTGTGAGTATGTTTGCCCTGCAAGCCCCCGCAGTTCATCCGCTAATCTTTGGGGGCTGGGTCGAAAAAATCGGCAACCGCTAGCCTTATACGTTCTGTAAGCGTAAGCTTACTATCTTCTTTTTTTACTACAGGTTGTTTTGCCTTTTTATTAGTTGGTTTTGGCTTTTGCCCATTGCCATCTGCCAACGGCTCTTGTGCTAACTGCTCCTCTGCCAACTCCTCTGCTGCATTCATATCTTCTTTTAAAGCATCGTAATTTTTTGGCTTTGGTATGCCTGTTAATTCATACACATAATCATCATCTACAGGTGCTTTTATTTTGTTTTTTACCACATCAATAATACCTACTCTATCCTTCATGGTTACATGCTCTGCTTCGGGTTCATGTACAAACAAACCGCCATCTGTAGGGTAGCCAAGGTTTTTAAGGATAGGTATCACTTGTTCATTTAATACACCCAATTCATCTTCTTTATCATCGGCATTTATTGCACCTTCTACTTCTTGGTGTGTTTTACTTTGGGCATAGCCACTGCTAGAGCTGCTGGTAGTAGTTTCTGTTTGCCCAAGTATCAATATAGCCATTTCATCGTTACATGCCTTGCGTAGCATGTTGTACAGCTCTGCACTACCTTGTGTACTTTTACTTTCGTGTAGCGTAAGCTCCGCTTCTTTTGGTAATATGGCATAGCCTGCACTACCCATATTTTCAAGGGCAGTTTCCAACTGGTGGCGTACACCTTGATCGTATCCATCGTACCGGGCTTCTCTAAATGGCATACCAAATATTTCTGCATAGTGTGCCCAATCGCCAAAGGCCCCACGTTTGTAAATTACGTATTGGCAAGCCTGTAATATTAGCCCAAGGTCTGTACTGCTACCAAGTTCTAGCACATACTTATTGTACGGCGGTGTTCGGTATTCTATACCTTCGCTTCCGTATTGTTCTTTTACTATCTTACCTTCTTTTGGCAATATATGTTTGCGTGGCACGGAGTATATTTTAAACTCGTCCATTTCTTTAATAAGCTCTACCACGCCTATGCCCCAAAACTTTTGCAGCATTATTTCTTTACGCAATTGGCGAAATGCTTTTTTTCCAATTAAGTCCATAATAGCAGGTACTTCTTGCCCACTTTTATCTATAAATTTTAAACGTGTTTTTGTTACGCCTAATATTCTTTTTGCCATTAAGTTTTTAAGCACACCATCTAGCAATACCTCTTCGTACAAGTCGTATAATGCTACACGATAGCCAACAATAGCCTCCGCATATTTTAGTGCATTGCGCCACTTTTCTATATCTTGTGCTTGGCGTACAATAGGGCGTACTTGTATGTTTTGTATAACGATACCTTTTTCAGGTAGCTCTAAGTCAGTATTTCTTTTTACGGTTGCCATTTAGTATTGAGTATTTAGTATTGAGTATTTAGACTTCACCCCAACCCTCTCCACAGGTAAAGAGGGTGGGGATTAATAATTATTTTGTCTCTTAGGTTTGCTGCCCCAAGTAATATTTGTTTCGCTTGGTATGGTATTGCCATTTTCATCTAGCGTTGCTGGTATAGGCGGCAGGTTGGGTATAACCATGCCACGCTGTACTTTATCTAGCCATTTTATAGCCTGCTCATAGCGGAGCTGGCGTAGTGCTAGGTCTATACCCGGGTTGCATAGTTGTATAAAATGCCATACCGATACATCTTTGGTATAGAGTAGTAGTATGGCGTTTCTTTCTTCTTTTTCTTGCTTAAAAATAGCTTCTACATTGTAGTTGCTAAGATAGCCACGCACTTCTTCTATAGCAGCATCTATGGCACTTTCGGCAATGGTTACATTGCTGCGGTCTATTTCGTTTACAACTTCGCCATACAAGTGGCTCTCTAGTTCTGATGGTATTAAATACATAGTTAAAAACGTTTATTGTGTGATTGTCTTTTGCCTAAAATCATGCGTTCGGGTTGCATCTCTTGCAACTTGTTTTTTGTTTGTTGTACCGCTCCTTCACAGGCATCGGGGCCATCTAATAATTTACTTCTAATGTTTGCGCTTATAAATTGCGCTGCCATTCTTTTCATGTGTGGATTATCTATTTCCTCTATATTAAAAACAAAATCGCCTACCCTAAACAATGGCTCAAGGTTGGCTTCTATTCTAAACCATTTTTCACCTTTTTTATCTTCATCGGGTGTCATATTGAGTGTAATACCACCATGCTCTTCCTTTTTGTTAAAAATGGAAGGCTTTAATACTTGCTGATAAAATGGGTCTTGCAGTGTATTATTTTCTATATAATTAAATAGAGGTGTTTTACCATCCACATATTTTCGCATATAATACAAGCAGTCTATAAATTCACTATTGCTCATGTTATCATCAAAGCATTTATACAAAAAGTATTTGCTTTTATAATAACCAACGAGAGCCACTACTTTACAACTGTTTTGTGCTTTTGACTTCCCTGTAGGCTTACTTTTATTAGAGGTTGCAGGGTCAGCGTAAGAAATAATAAATGGTAATATTTTTATAGGAGGACATGCACCCCAAGTAATTTCTTTAAATGTTTGCCCTGCCCTCATAGGATTGTTAAACATTTCTTGCTGACTGCTTTCGTAGCTTACTTTGCTTATTTGATAATCTATATCCTCTTCACTATTTTTATCAATCCAATTGCTTACACCATTGTCATCTCTAATATTTATTATTTCGGTGTAATCTGCCATTGCGCCTGCACGGGTTACACAACAATCTTCGGCAATAATATTTCCGTTCCAAATAATTAAATAAGGCTCTGAGGTATCAACTGTAAAAAACAATGCTTTCTCAAACCAATTCCATTTCTTCTCAATAATGTCGGGGTTTCTGCACTCTTCATCCGTATCAAAATCATCCACTATAATACAGTCGGGTCTTATTTCTTCGTTACCATTACCACGGGGTGCATTGCCTGCACCCATTGCCTTCATGCGTACACCTTGCTTTGTACAAAAATCTCCAACACTCCAACTACCGGGCAACTCTTGTTTACCATAATCATTTATCAATCGTTGGTTGCTATCTAGCTGAACCATGTACTTATTCAAAAATTTTTCGGCTGCATCATAAGTGCTACTGGTGAGTATAATATTTTTGAGTTTACCTGTCATTATCAAAAACAATAAATCCATCATTAAAACAGTGGATTTACTTAAACCCCTGGCCCAATGCCTTACTTCGTACCAATGTTTATTTTTAATGAAGTTTTTAATAAGCCTATCCGTAGATTGTTTGTGAAAATTTGGCGATGGGTATTTATGATACTTTGGGAAATAATACAATTTCCAATCTTGCAAATTAGATTCAAGTTTATCAATCCTTTTTTTCTTTTGTGTAGGGCTTTCGCTTAAATCTACAGGAGTACTTTTTCGAGTGCTTTCTCGAAATTTTTCCCAATCAAATATTGCAGCTTTGTTATTTAAAGTAGCCATTAAAATTATGTTGTACTCATTAAGTATTCATGCCATAGCTCTACCACTTCTATTGCTTTTTGTTGCCCATGTACTAATTGTATAAATTGTACAAATTGCTTACCCGATTCTGCTTTATGTGCAAATGATAATTCTGTTTGTAAAGCTTTGGCTGCGGCAGTTAATTTGCTTAGCACATCCCCTTCAGAAGAGTTAGGAACATTGAGTGGTGCTTTACGTTCTTCAATTTGTGTAAGTAAAGTGTCTATGTGTTTTCTTATACGTCGGCGTTGCTGCTCAAAGCCCATACGAGCCTCTTGTTTATCGGCTTCCCAATTGCCATCTTTTTTCCATGCACCTATGCTTTTTTCTGTAATGCCTGTAATGCCTGCAATTACTTTTTGCTCAAAACCATTCTCTACAAATAGCGTGTATGCAAGCCTTTTTTTGCGTTCTAGTTCTTCTTTTTTATTTACTTTAACTATTGCCATATACCACAAATTTGCACCTATATATACCCTCATAACAATTCCAATATCTATGACAGGTAAGCTGCCGCACTATGTAAGGGCAGTGCGTTACGTAGCATAAATACTGCGTTTGGAAAGGCTCATTTGGCGGTGCATTTTTACATCCGATAAGCACACAAAAACAAATGGCAAAACTCAATATTGATTTTATACTCTTAGATGAAAGCGTGGTAATGCATGGCTTTCGTGCATTAATGAGTGGAGCAATGTTGGAAGGGTTTATAAAAAATCCTGTAATGCTGTTGCAACATAACCGACCAAAAGAATATGTGGGTGCAGATGATGTGATGCTGCCCATTGGTAAATGGTACGACATAAGGATAGAAGCTGATAAACTTTTAGCCAAACCCGATTTTGATGATGCAGATGAGTTTGCACAAAAAATACAAAAAAAGGTAGAAGGTGGTTATATGAATGGCGCAAGTGTATGGATAGAACCTACATCGTTTAGCGAAGAATTGTACGACATGCTACCCGGGCAAACATTGCCAACTTTTACAAAATGGGGATTGCTAGAAGCAAGTATTGTAGATATACCAAACTGCCGTGGCAGCCTAGCCATACGCAATAGTGCAGGCGAAAAAATACTACTAAGCAGCGATGCTACAGACACAGAGCTTGGAAAATACATTAAACAATTAGCACATAAAAAAACAGATATGAGTTTATTAAAATTAGCCGCTGTAAAACTTGGACTTACTGAGACAGCTACAGACGAGCAGGTAAGCGCAAAAATTACCGAAGTAATGCAAATAGCAGCAACTGCTAATGAAAACCTTACCAAACTAACTGCTTCTAAAGAAGCACTAGAAGCAAAGCTTGCTACAATGGAAACGGCAAACAAACTAAGCATTGTAACCAACTTAGTAGATGGTGCTATTGCAGCAAAAAAATTAGCAGCAGGTGACCGTGATGCTTATATAAAATTAGCAACCGCTGATTTTGATACTACCGAAGCTTTGCTTAATGGTATGCAAGCTTATGCAGGGTTGCAAGCAACACTAGGCGCAGGTGGAACGGCAGATAGCTCTGCTACTGTGGCAAAATTAATGGAACAAAGTGGTAGAAACTTGTACATGAATGGCGGCTTGGAGGAGTTAAAAAAATTGAGTATGCCAAGCTTTGAAATAAAGTACAAAGAGTGGTGTGGGGAGGATTATAAAGCCTAGAGAGACATAAGATTTTAGATAAAAGACACAAGATAAAAAATTTACGAAAAACCGAAAAAAGAAGTATATGAAATTTACATTAAAAGTTATTAGCTCGTTGGTATTATTGTTTACCCTTACCCTTGTGGTAACGGCAGTAACAGGGTGGAACCCTGCCATAGTAGGAGCAGTATTTACCGCCATTACCATTTTTGCACCAATGCCAAAAAGCGTACTACGTGGCGTAGTGTTAGAAACATGGGGTAATTATATCATAGAGCGTTTTTGGAAAGACAATGCGTTTTTAAAATTTGTTTTTGATGATAGCGATAAAGTACTAGCAGGGCGTATAGTGCATATACCACAACCCGGTGCTAAACCAAACGTAGTAAAAAATAGAGCGGTGTACCCTGCCACAAGTGTAAGGCGTACCGATACCGATGTTGTTTATCCTTTGGATGAATATAGTACAGACCCAACGCACATACCTAACATAGATGCCATACATCTTTCTTTTAACAAGCAAGATAGTGTACTAGGCGACCACATGGGTACGCTTACAGAGCAGGTGGCCGATGATGTATTAATAAAATGGGGAGCTAATGCACCTGTAATATTAACCACAGGCGGCACAGCTGCTACAACAGTAGCACCTGTACCGGGGCAAACAGGTACTCGTAAGGCTTTTGACCAAACAGATTTATTGAACTTGATGATTAAGTTCAACTTGGATAAAATGAGTAAGCAAGACCGCTACATAATGATTGATGATTACATGTATGCAGGTTTTTACAACAGCCTTGGTAGTACCAACGCAAAAGACTTTAGCAGATATGCAGATGCAGAGAATGGTGTGGTAGGAAAGTTACACAGCTTTAGCATAATGACCCGTGCTAGTATATTGATGGCAACCAATGCCAACGTTGTTAAACCACTTGGCTCATTAATGGGTGCTACGGATGCGTTATGCTCTATAGCATGGCAGAAAAATAGCCTAGCAATAGCCATTGGAGATAAGAAATTATTTGCAAACACAGCAGATGCATTGTACCAAGGTGATGTGTATAGCTGCTTAGTAATGGCAGGTGCTAGGGTACGCAGGGCAGATAACTTAGGCGTAGTAATAATTGCACAAGGAGTATAAGTTTAAAGGTTAATAAATAAGAAGCATGGTGGTTTTTGATTGCAGCATTAGCACCCCGTAAGGTGCGTGCTGTAATCAAGAATTATCTATCAAAAAAATATACGATGCACCAACATCATAACAATTTCTTAGGCATAGCAAGTGGGTGTATTGGCGGGCTTGGCAGGTTTTTTTTGCAAGTGAACCCTGCACCATTGCAAATGAGGATTATAGAAGCAGCATTTACCGCATTGATTTGTGGATTCATGGGCTACCTCGGCAAAGAATTATACATCGCTATTAAAAAAAAGTTTACAACAAAGTAACATGAATTTATTACAACGCATACAAGCAGAAACACCAATATGGTTTAAGCGAATAATCTCTATAGGATTAATACTAAGTGCTGTGGGAGGTGCTATACTGGGCGCAAGCGAGGTTATAGATGGGTTTGTACTTACACACGGGCTTAAAATGATTTGTCAATATTTTGTACTTACAGGGTTGGTAGCTGCGGCTATTAGTAAAACGAGTGTTACAAAAGATGTAGGTACGCTAGGTATTGTTTTATTCATGCTGTTTATTTCAATAACGAGCTGCACAAGAAAAATGTATGTGCAACCAAAACTGGTTATAAAAGATAGTGTGCATGATAGTATTATTTATGTACCAAAACAAACAACTATAACCATTACAGGCGATAGTGTAACCATACACGATACGCTTAACTGCCCCGATGCTGTTTATCATAAAGAACTTAAAAGTGCAACTGGTAAAACTACCGCTACAGTAAGGCTGTTTAAAGGCAATTTAATAGTGGATTGCAAAGCCGATAGTATGCAAAAAGTTATTGACTGGTTGCAAAAAGAATTGCTAAGAACCTATACACATACAGAAACTGAAACAGTAATACAAGAAGTAAAAGTAGATGTGTATAGAGTACCAAAATGGTGCTGGTGGTTGCTTGGTATAAATATTTTATATATAGGTAGTAGAATATTAATATGGCGATTTAAAGTACCAATAAAATTGTAATGGAAATAACGCTACAAAGAAAAATCTTTAATAAAACATCTACTGAAGGAAATCTTTTGATAGATGGAAAATGGTTTTGCCATGTAATAGAAGATGTGGTAAGAGCCAAGCCCGGTGAATGGAAAAGCGAATGTAAAGTTTATGGTAAGACTGCCATACCGTATGGTAAGTATCCTGTGTTATCTACGTGGAGCAATAGGTTTAAAAGAGTATTAACTGGCATTTTTAACGTACCCGATTTTGAGGGCATACGCATACACAACGGCCATAACGAACTATCAAGTGCGGGCTGTTTAATAGTGAGCTACGAAGCAAGCAAGGGAGAGGTGGTGAATGATAAAAAAGCCATGAATGATTTGTGTAAGCTCGTAGAAAAAACACAAAAGATTGAAAAAATATTTATCACAATAATTTAAAAACACCATGAGCAATTTAACAAAAAAAACAGCAATACTTATTGCATCTAATTACTTCCCAAGCTACCCAAGTATTAATACTTTTTTTATTACTGAAGATGCGGAAGTTTTTGAAAATGAAAATGCGGCACTAAGCCATGCAAAAAGTTTTGATGCAGAAAACCCTGTACTGGTGGGTGTGGAGAGAGGAGAAGTAGCAGAAGCTGGTTTAAAGCCTGTTGAAGAGCAGTTGGCAGAGGGCAAAGAGCAGTTGGCAGAAGAAACGGCAAAGGAGGAAACACCTGCGGTAGAAGAACCTGCAAAGGAAGAAAAGCCTGTGGTAAAAATACCTGCGAAAGCAAAGGCAGCAAAGAAATAATTTTTTAAAAAGAACAAAATATTTATAAATGGCACGTCCAAAAGTAACGGTAGCAATTACCAACGGAAACCTTAACCTACAAGGCCCAAGTGAGAACGGGGTTAGTGTATTAATAGTAGCTGCTCCTGTAGCACCTGTGGCAGGTTATGGTACCGCATTTACCGTAAAGAGTGCCGCCGAAGTAATTACAGCCTTTGGCCAAGTGGGCAATGCTCCTGTAGTGGCAGCAATAAACAACGGCTTTTTTGCAGAAGCACCTGAGGGTACTAAACTGCATGTATTAGCCATGGCGCAGGCCACACCGTTTGCCACGCTAGCACTAGCGGCAAATGCCGAAAAGGCATTGATGCTCGCAGGTGGTGCTGCCCGCTTGGTGGGCTTAATAAAATTTCCGAGTGCAGCCTATGCACCTATAATAACTGCTGGCTTTGATGCCGATGTAGATGCAGCTGTAATAGCTATGGAAACACTTGCCAATGTATGGCAGCTAAAAAACCAAGGCTTTAGATTTTTTGTAGAAGGCTATGGTTTTACCAATGCTACCGATGCAAAAAATTATGAGCTAGCAAGCTATCGCCACGGAGCAATAGTAGTAGGTACTGTAGATGCAAGTACAGCCATTGCAACCATGCTTTGCCTTGGTAGAGCTGCAAAGGCACAACCACAGCAAAATATAGGCAGGGTAAAAACGGGTTCATTAAATATTGCTGAAACTGCCCTTGTAAAAATAGGCGCAACCCTTGCGGAGCTGGTAGCTATTGCCGATTTAGAAACCTTGCACAACAAGCGTTACATAACCTTTGAAAAAAACGCTATTGCTAGCGGTTACATCTTTAACGATGATAATATGCTTACGCAAATAACAGACGATTATAATAACCTACGCCACGGCAGGGTGATTGATAACGGGCAACGTGTGGCATTTAAAACGTACTACGAAGAATTAAAAGACGATGTGGATGTGGATGATAATGGACGCATGGTATCGGTTATTGAAAAGGCTTTGGAAACAAAAATAGAAGTAGAGATTGATAAAGCTATGCGTGCGCAACTGAGCAAAAAGAAAGATGGTAGTGCAGATCTAATATGTATGGTAAACCCCGATGTGGTGAAGTATGTAGCATTGTACAACCGTAACAATATCGTTCCAAATTTTAACCTAATACAAAGCAATACGGTGTACATATTCTTATTGCTAAAACCAAAAGGTTGTTTGAAATACATAAATGTGTATTTAGGATTGACAGCTACAAGTTAGACGCAAGATGCTAGATATTAGACACAAGATTTTAGATAAAAGATAAAAACAACGTTATGAGTTTTGATACAAGAGAATTTGAATTTGCCGATATGAAAGTTACCATACTAGGTAAAAGGCTAGTAGGCTTGCGTGGTTTTACCTATAAGAAAAGCCAAGAAAAAGAACTAGTGTATGCGGAGGGCAACCAACCCAAAGCCATACAGCGTGGCAATAAAAAGTATGAAGGTACGCTGATGCTTTTAAAAAGCGATGTGGACGATATAAATACCATAGCAAGAGCCGCAGGTTATGATGACTATGTGGATATACCGGGCAGCGAAATAATTATTGCTTGCACCTATGAAAAAGAAGAAGGCGGCAAACTCGTTACAGTAAGTTTAATAAACGTAGAATTTACTGAGTTTGAAGATGGAATGAAGCAAGGAGATAAATTTAAAGAAGTGAGTTTGCCATTTATTTTTCTTCGTAAAAAAGAAGCTTAGCCTCACCCACCCCCCTAACAATTGTAGAGGGTAATTAAACAGCATTTAAAAACTTATTAAATATAAAAACACCATGAGCAAAAATTTAATTGGCGAAGCCACAGCAGAACAAATAGAAGGTTGGAAAAAAGAACACGGTAAAGTGTTTAGATACAAAATTGAAGATAAAGTATGCTACCTACGCTCTGTAGATAGAACCACCTTTGCATTGGCCGCAAGTAAGGTAAGTGCTAGCCCTGCTAAGTTTAACGAGGTAGTGTTAGAGAAAATATGGCTTGGTGGCGATGAGAGTATTAAGAATGAAGATAACTACTACTTTGGTTTATCGGAGTTTGTAGATGAATTGATGGATAAAAAAAAGGGGAGCTTGGAGGCCTGCTAAAAAACGCCGAAGGCACTTTTGAAACCAACCCCATAGGCTACATTAATACACAAATGATGTACCACCTTGGGCTAAGCAAAAAAGACCTGGCTGAAATGAGCGACGATGAATGGGCAGAACAATATGCCATTTTACAAGATATACGAAAAGAAGAAGCAAAAAATAGAATGTAATGATTAAGCCCTCTCCATACTGGCGGATGGCTTTTTTAAAAACAACCTCACCCCAACCCTCTCCAAAGGAGAGGGAGAAAAGAAATGGCAAGCGCACTAGAATTTATATTGAAGCTTACAGACATGCTCACACCGGGCATGAAAAGTGCAACGGCGCAAAGTGCTGCTATGGCTACTGCTTTAAAAAGTCAATACACAGGTATAGAATACAGTGGTAAAAAGATGGCACATAGTGTAGATGAACTTAAAGAAGCATTACGCCAAATGAACCAAGTAAAATTTGGTACACATATAAAAAAAGAATTTGACGATGCTACAAAGGGGGCGATTTTATTAGAAAAAGAAATTGAAAGGTTAGAAGGTAAAAAGAAAGGTGGTGGTTTAAAAAGTATGGTTGGCGGGTTGATGGCAGGTATAGGTGTGGGTAGTGTTTTAAAATCTTCCATTGGTATGGCTGCGGACAGAGAGCAACAAAAAGTAAGTTTTGGTGTAATGACGGGCAGCCAAAAAGCAGGCGATAAAATGGTGGATGATGTGGTGAAAATGGGTGCAAGTACACCGTACGAAACCAATGACCTTTTAAAAAATGCTGAAATGCTCAAAGCTTTTGGTGTGGCAAATGAAAAGGTAATACCAAGTATGCAAATGATAGGCGATGTGGGTGCAGGTAATGTGCAGAAAATGGAAACACTTACCAATGCATTTGGTAAAGTAACAAGTGCAGGTAAGCTAAGTGGGCAGGAACTAAATATGATGATAGATGCGGGTTACAATCCGCTAAAAGATATAAGTGCGGTAACTGGTGAAAGTATTGCTGAGCTGCGTAAGAAAATGGAAAAAGGTGCGATAAGTGCCAAAATGCTAGAAGGGGCGTTTAAACATGCCACGGGACCAGGAGGAGACTTTTACCAAATGATGGAAAAGCAAAGTAAAACGCTAAGTGGTAGGTGGAGTACGTTTATGGATGCTGGTAAAGAAAAGCTATTGAACTTAGGTAATGCCCTTATGCCAATTGCGAGTATGCTGTTGGACTTTGGTACGGCTTTATTAAGTGGCGAACCGGGTGCTTTGCTCATAGCAAGTGCAATAGGCTTGGTAGCACTTAGCCTTACATGGGCTAGCATACAAACGGCGGTGTATAGTGCCTACCAAAAATCGGCTGCATTTTTTACAGCTTTATTTTCTGCTGAGCAATGGGCTTTGAATACTGCATTTTTAGCCAACCCAATAACATGGGTAGTTGCTTCCATTATTGCATTGATAGCTGTTATTGGATATGTAATTTATACAACAGATGGATGGGGCAAACAGTGGGACAGTTTAGTAAAGTTTTTTAAGTTTTCGTGGGATGGATTTAAAGATTATTTCGTGCTAAATTGGTTATTGATACAAAATGGTTTTATGACGGGTATTGAGTACATAAAAAAGGGATGGTACAATTTAAAAAGTCTTTGGGACGAAGACGGTGCTAATGCAAGCCTTGCGCAAATAAATGACCAACAAAATGCACGAGCTGCTGAAATAGCAAAACAAAAAGGCGTATTGGAAACTGATTTAAAAAGTGCTAAAGCGGCACTTACTTGGGAACTAAAAGGTAATGGCAAAGGGCTTGATACTATGACGGCTGATATTAAAAGCAAGCTTGGTATAAAAACTACGCCAACTGTATCCCCACTTATGCCAAAAGCAACTGGCGCAACAAAGGCAGATTTTGCAGGACTAGACGGTGTTGGTAAAGATGGCAAAGGCAGTGCAAAAGATAAAGCAGATTCAATTAATAGCGGAGGGCAAAAAAGCGTTGTTATAAACATTGGTAAGCAGATTGAAAAATTAGAAATGCATGTAATGAATGCTGCGGATACTGCTGACCAATTAGAGGCTGCTATAAGAGAAGGATTAAGAAGGGCTATGTATTCATTAAACGGAGTAACAGCATAATGGAATTTGATATAAAAAATATTTTTAGAAAAGCATTTGGCTACGAACCGCCTGCGGATTTTAATATTAAAAAATCTACTGGCAGAAAAGAGCATAGTGACCTTGGGCAACCTTATTATAAAAAAGATGCACTAGGTAGAGAGTTTTTCTTACCTGTGGAGTTGGATGGTTATTTTGTACCATTTGCAGTTATAAGTGTTACAGCTAAAAAAACAATAGTGAGTACTGCTATGCCTGAGAGAGGCGGTACAGTAAAGGAGCTAATAAGTATTGATGATTATGGCATAAATATAAAAGGAATAGTATTGCAAGAAAGTTTCCCTGAAGGTGATATGAGGGATATACAAAACATCTTCTTGAAAAATA
>JAYTLA010000154.1:0-23626 GCA_043729825.1 Ferruginibacter sp. | reverse complement strand
ACCAAAAAATTTCTATTTTATGGCTGTAAAAATGAGATTACAAAGACATGGGTCTAAAAAAAGACCATTTTACTTCATCGTTATTGCGGATGCCCGCAGCCCTCGTGATGGTAAATTTATTCAAAAACTAGGTTCTTACAATCCTTTAACGGTTCCTGCTACTATTCAGATAGACCGTCAAAAAGCGTTGGATTGGTTACAAAAAGGTGCTCAACCCACCGATACTGTACGCCGTATTCTTTCGTTTAAAGGTGTATTGTTCCTTAAACATTTGCTCCGTGGAGTAGGCCTTGGCTTATTTGATGAAGCAACTGCAATGGAGAAATTTACTAAATGGAGCAGCGAGCATGATGCTCATGTAGCTAAACGTCAGGGTGCAGATAAAAAAGCACGCATTGATAAGCGCAATGTACCAGTAGTAAAGAAAGTAGAAGCAGTAGCAGCACCAGTAGCAGAAGCTCCAGTAGCTGAAGCACCAGTGGAAGAAGTAGTAGAAGCTCCAGTAGCTGAAACACCTGCAGCTGATGAAGCAACAGCAGAATAATTTCTGCAGTTGTTCAAACGACAACTAATTGAGTCCCGCATTTTTGCGGGACTTTTTTATTTAATCAATTATTACAACAATAAATTCGTTACGCATCAAAACAATAAAATAAATTTGCAATATGCAATACTTTAAAATTGGAAAATTGGTTGCCAGCCATGGTCTTACTGGAGAATTAATTATGCAACATAGCTTGGGTAAAAAAACATTGCTAAAAGATGTAGAAGCCATTTTTATAGAACAACCTAAAAATAATTTTTTGCCACATTTTATTGAAAAAACTTCTATAAAAAGCGATACGGAAATTTATATTAAATTGGAAGGAATAGATAGCTTAGAGGTGGCAAGAAAAATTACACCTAAAGAAGTATGGCTGCAAGAAAATGATTTTAATATACACAAAGCCAAGGCCGCACCTATTGCTATGCTTGGTTATGATATGATAGATGGAGAAACTAACCTTGGCCCAATAATAGAAGTAATGGAAATGCCCCACCAAATATTATGTACAATTATGTACAATGGCAACGAAGCGCTCGTACCAGTACACGAAGCCAATCTTATAAAAATGGATAACAAAAATAAAAAAGTACATGTGGAAATTCCCGAAGGGTTGCTGGAGATTTACGGATAGTGCAGTTTGCAGAAAGCAATTGGCAGTGGGCAACAGAACAGTTTGCAATTTGCAAATAACAATTAAACAATTTATCAATTAAACAATTTGCTACCCCAACAACGCATCATAGCACACTTTGATTTGGATTCGTTTTTTGTTTCGGTAGAAATATTAAATGACCCATCACTTAAGAGCAAACCTGTAATTGTAGGTGGGCGAGAACGTGGTGTAGTAGCGGCTTGCAGCTACGAGGCTCGTAAATTTGGAATACATTCTGCCATGCCATCGCACAAAGCAAGGCAACTTTGCCCGCAAGCTATTTTTGTAAGTGGCACAAGGGGTGAATACAGTAGGTACTCAAGATGGGTTACACAAATTATTGCAGCAAAAGCTCCCCTTTTCGAAAAAGCATCTATCGATGAATTTTACATTGATCTTACTGGTATGGAAAAATTTTTTAACCCATTGCAATGGACAATAGATTTACGAAATGAAATAATAAAAGAAACTGGCTTGCCAATTTCTTTTGGATTATCATCTAACAAAATGATGGCAAAAATTGCTACCAATCAAGCCAAGCCCAATGGTTATTTGCAAATTCCTTTTGGTAAAGAAAAAGAATTTCTTGCGCCGCTAGGTGTAGATGAAATACCTGGAGTAGGCAAACATGCACAAGAAGTACTTGCATACATAGGCATAAAAACAATTAAGCAATTAAGCGAAACAAATATCGAAATATTAGAAGAAAGATTGGGTAAATGGGGAACAGATTTAAAACATAAAGCCGAAGGTTTACATGATGGGGAAGTTACAAATTATCACGAATCGAAATCTATTTCTACAGAAAATACATTTAATGAACCTGTAACTAATATGCAATTTATTAACGCAGAATTGGTACGATATACAGAAAAAATTTGTTACGAACTAAGGCAAGAAGAAAAAGTAACTGGATGTGTAGCTGTAAAAATTCGTTACCCAAACTTTGAAACTTTTTCCAAACAAACTACCATAAATTATACCAATGCCGACGAAGATATTATTCCAATTGTAAAAGATTTATTTAAAAAATTACACAAACGTGGTGAACCCATACGATTACTAGGTGTACGTTTGAGCGAACTTACAGGCAATGCTGTACAAACAAATTTGTTTAGCGATACCGCTAAGAAAAACGATTTGTATAAAAGTATTGATGATGTAAAAAATAGATTTGGAAAGACTATATTGAAAAGGGCTTCGGGAAAATAGTATATTAAATATGTAAGGCAAATAAAAATATAAAAGAGGCTGTTTCAACATAATGAAACAGCCTCTTTTATTTTTTTATTCAATTTTATTTTCTACCCCCTGCAGCAGGTTTTGCTGGTGGTGTAGCTTTTGGTGCTGTAGGTTTTGGAGCAGCTATACCAAGCTTAGCTTTTACAAATGGCAGAATATTATCTCCCTGCGGAGCTACCAATAAATTTTCTTCATTAAAGATATAAGCATACCCTTTTTCTGCAGCTACGGCTTTTATTGCATTAAACGCTTTTTCTCTTATAGGAGCTAAAGCTTTTTCTTGAGCAGCTTGCATTTGCTCTTGGCTGTTTTGTTGAAAACCCTGTATTGTTTGAAATTTTGCAATCAAATCTTTTCTTTTAATTTCTCTCATACCAGGTGTAAGCTTAGCAGAATCTGCTGCAAATGCGCTGTCCAAAGTATTAAAATCAATGGTATAATCTTGATACGTTTGTTGAAGACTTGTTTGCAAATCTTGTAAATCTTTTGAAGCTTTAGCCGCTTCGGGCATGGTGCTTATTAACTCATTTGCGTTAATGTAACCTAACTTGCCTTGCGCTGTTGCTGTAAACATACTTAGTGCCATAGCACCTGCAAATAATAATTTTTTCATCGTTCAGTTTAATTGTTTTCTTATGTTTAATTGTTTTTTACTAGTGCTTTTTTTTAAGTAAAACGCTGCATGCACCAATCAGCATTATTTATTTTACACCCATATTTCTAAGAACATCGTCGCTCTTATCTAATTTTGGGTCGGCAAATATAACAGTTATTCCTTCACTTTTGTCTAGTATAAACTCATACTGTCTTTCTACAGCAAGTTTTTGTACAGCATTGTAAACCCTGTCTTGTATTGGTTTAATTAATTCTTGTCTTTTTTTAAATAAATCTCCTTCAAAACCAAAGCGTTTCTTTTGCAAATCCCTCAATTCTTTCTCTTTATTAAACAATTCGTCTTCTCTTTTCTTCTTTAAAGCATCTGTAAGCATAACTTGCTCCGCATCATAATCTTTGTACATTTTATCCATAGCAGTTTGCTTTTGGTCAAGTTCTTTCTGCCATAGTTCGCTAAAGTTATCAAGCTTTCTTTGTGCATCTTTATACTCTGGCACTTTATCTAAAATGTATTTAGAATCGATAATAGCGTAACGCTGAGCATTACTAGCAAAGGCAGCAAAAGAAAATATAACAACTAATAAGAATGTCTTCATTTTTGTAATTTTATATTAGACGTATAAAAAGTTTAAAAATACTTATCAAAAATATGCTTTAACAAATTATTATTAAAACATTTATTCAGGCTCTTGCCCAAGGTTAAACGTAAATTTAGCAGCTCCCTTTAATCCTGAACTTTGATTGTATCTGTCAAATCCAATACCATAGTCAAAACCTAGCAAACCAAACATTGGTAAGAAGAAACGCATACCTACACCTGCAGAACGGCGTAATTTGAATGGATTATAGTCCTTAAAATTATACCATCCGTTGGCGGCTTCAAAAAATGCTAAGCCATAAATAGTGCTACTTGCAGATGTACTAAATGGATAACGCAACTCAGCAGTATATTTATTAAAAATAGTAAAATATTGTGAAGGTGTGCCACCATCAGGGTTAATTTTAGGATTAGAATTGCTGTAAATAGGATAACCTCTGTGTGCAATAATATCATAACCTAACAAAGCTGTTGTATTACTCAAGCCTGCATCACCCACTTGAAAACGTTCGAATGGAGAAACTGTAAGATTAGAATTATACCTACCAATAAAACCATATTTAGCAGCCATTTTAAGAACAAATTGTTTATTTTTATCTACCCCTCTTGCACGCCCAATAGGTATATACCACTCACTATTAAAACGCCATTTATGAAACTCCGGTAATTTATACTGGTTGGCATCTCCAGTATTTATGCCTAGTAAAGAGTAAGGCAATGTAAACTGACCACTCAGCATTACATTAGAGTTGCTTGTTGGAAAAATTGGATTTGGCCCTGCTGAATTACGCAATAATGTAAGTTTTAAACTTAAATTGGTAGATGTTCCATTGCTTAATCCTGGAAATATATTGGAGTAATTTTTAAGTTTGTATTGTTGTACGTTTAGTGCATAAATGAGGTTGAAGAAATCATCTGGCCATTTTAATTGTTTACCCAATGCAATACCTACGCCCACTGTTTTTACATAAGAATTTTTACCGCAAGCGGTACATGGCACGCCAGTTTGTGGGTCAAAAGCATTTGAATACTTGGTGTTAAAATAACTAATAGAAAATGAATTTCTTTTTTTACCTCCAAGCCAAGGTTCCGTAAAAGAAAAATTATATGAGCGATATGCTCTTCCATTCGATTGGGCTCTTATACTCAATTTTTGACCATCGCCAGAAGGAAGCGGATCCCAAGTAGAGCGCTTGGTAATATTTTTTATAGAAAAATTATTAAAGGTAAAACCGAGTGTACCTGTAAGCCCAATACCGCCACCAAACCCTGCAGACAATTCTACTTGGTCGGCAGATCTTTCTTCCACCTGCCAGTTTATATCTACTGTACCATCTGCATTGTTAGGTACAACTTGTGGGTTTATTTTCTCAGCATTTAAAAAGCCCAATTGAGAAAGTTCTCTTTGCGTACGAATGATATCTTGGCGACTAAATTTTTCGCCAGGTACGGTTCTTAATTCACGAAGAATTACATAATCTTTTGTTTTGTCATTTCCAGACACAGAAATTTTACCATAAGTAGCTTGTGGGCCTTCACGCATGCGTATTTCAAAATCGATTGTATCGTTGTAAACGGCAGTTTCTATCGGATCTACATTAAAGAAAAGGTATCCATCATCTTGATATAAACTTCCAATATCTCCACCTTCGGCAGATAGTTGTTTGCCCAATCTTTTATTCAATGTTTCTACATTATACACATCGCCTTTTTTTATACCAAGTACTATTGATAAAATAGAATCCGAATATTTTGTAACCCCTTTCCAAGTAATGTTTCCAAAATAATATTTACGCCCTTCATTTACTTTTATATGAACATCTAAATTACTATTGGCATTAGGGATAGAAATATCATCTACTATTACCGCATCTCTATATCCTTGTGCATTGTAATAATCCAATATCTTTTCTTTATCTTCTGCATATTTTTTTTCTGAAAATTTAGAGCCTGCAAAAAATTTGAAACGGAAATATGGCTCTAAATAATCTTTGGTTTTTGTTGGATATAAGTAACCTGTTTCTTTTAAATAATCTTTAAAGGTTTTGGTGTGAGATGAATCAGTGTACGGGCTGTTTACTTTGTTTGGATACAAACTTATTCTTGTCATTTCCTTAGTGCCCTTCATTTGCTTTTTAAGTTTGGCATCAGCTACCTCATTATTATCAGCAAAATTGATAGAGTTTATTTTTACTTTCTTTCCCTTGGTAATATAAAAATTAAGCTCCACGCTATTTACCATACCCACAGGAACAGTTTCTACCATATTAATGGTTACATTTCTATAGCCTTTATCTGAGTAAAATTTTCTAATAATGTCAACCGCACTCAATTTCATATCTTCTGTAAGTACACGATCTTTTGCAAGGTTGCATTTTGTAGCAAGGTCATCTCGCTCTCCTTTTTTTACCCCAATAAAATTATAATCAATTAACCTTGGTCTTTCTGTTATTACCAATTCTAAGTAAATATTAGATTCTTCTAGTTTAGTAATATTTATTTCTGCATTAGATATAAGGCTTTGTTTCCAAAGTTTTGCTATGGCTTTATTAAACACATCGGTACCAGGTATGTTTACCACATCGCCTACTGCAAGCCCCGAGATAGAAATAATTAAATTTTTATCGAAAGATTTTGTTCCTTTTACATCTATACCCGCAATAGTATATTTTTTAACTGTTTTAGAAGAATAAATTTCTTGTAATGCTGGATTTATAGACACAGGTGTATCCTGCGCAAATGAACCATTTCCGATTAATAAAAGTGTTGCAGTAATAATAGTTTTGTAAATCCTTATCATCAATGGTTATTTTCGTTTCGGCAAATTAAGCCCTATAAATTAAAAGTATTTGTTAAACGTTTTCATTAAAGCCTACAAACGCCGTTTTTTTGTGTTTTTATTATTTTTTTGATATAATTAGCTCTTTTTTTATTTAGTTTTTATTTGCTCGCCAGTTTTCCCGAAACGTCGCTCTCTCTTTTGAAAATCTATGATGGCTTTGTACAAATCTTCTTTTCTAAAGTCTGGCCATCTAGTATCAGTAAAATATAGCTCGGCATAAGCCAATTGGTATAGTAAAAAATTACTTAATCTATATTCTCCACTTGTGCGTATAAGTAATTCAGGATCGGGAAAAGCACTGGTGTGTAAATATTCTTTTAGCGTATCGCTATTAATGTCTTCGGGTAATAGTTTATTGTTTTTTACGTCTATTGCTATTTGTTTTATAGCATCTTCCATTTCTTTTCGGCTGCTATAACTCAGTGCCATTATAAGGTTTAGCCCAGTATTATTCTCTGTTTCTTTAAGTGCTTCTAAAAGTTGTACACGAGTATGCTCGGGTAGCATTTCTATATGCCCAATTACTTGGAGGCGAATATTGTTTTTATTGAGGGTTGGTACTTCTTTCTTTATAGTATCAACCAATAATTCCATCAACCCATTTACTTCATAAGCAGGACGGCTCCAATTTTCGGTACTGAAAGTGTATAAAGTAAGAAATTCAACCCCAAGTTCTGCAGCCCCTTCCACAATATCCCTCACACTTTCTACACCACTCAAATGCCCAAAGAGCCTATCTTTTCCTTGTTCTTGTGCCCATCTTCCATTGCCATCCATTATGATGGCTATGTGCCTTGGTAAAAGCTCAAAATTGATATGTTGTTTTAATAATAATTCGCTCATAAAAAACGGAAAAGCAAAAATGGCTTATACGGGGCGCAAAAGTAACAATATTTGGGTTAATGTAAACATAAAAACGGCAGTAAGTAACTACTGCCGTTTTTATTTGATAAATATTTTGGAAAAACTAATTTGCCGACGGGCAACGATAAGTGCTAAGATTGAATGAGATACCCATTTCTGCAATAATATATTGATCTTTTTGTTTGCTAAACCCTCTTTGCTGACCAGCTTTAAATCCATCATATTTGCCACTAATTTCGTAGCTTCTATCTTGCAAAAGTTGCGTTTCAGAAAAAGTTCCATTTGGCCCAGGTTGAAAAGAATTAATACCAACATAAGTTGTACTTACATCATCTATATAATCAGTATTGGTAAAACGATGAGCTACTTCAAAAGAAATATTTATTTTTTCTGTAAGGTTGTATTTTATACCAACTCCAAAGGGCACTACAATTGCTGTGGTTGAGTATGGAGTTCTTCCTGTTGAAGCTATTGTTTGACCCTCAGTACCTAGGGGGCGTAATAAATATTTTACACCGTCAAGATAGGCATATGGGTCAAAATTCATAACACCTATACCCAAAGTAACATATGGTGTAAAATTATGTGTTGGATCTTCTGGTACAAATTTGAAGAAATTAAAATCGCCTTGCAAGGTTACTTCATATATGTTAGTATTAAAACTAAGGTTTCTTAAACGTTGAAATTCGTTTTTACTGTAAGTATCGCTATAGCCCAATTGCGCAAAATGTCCAGCTATTCTTACAGCTACATAATTGCCAAATTGTTTACGGAAGAAAACACCTACTGCGGGTTTTGGCCTGTTAAAGGCAGCTCTTGTGTTTAAATCTCCAAAATAATGAGCTCCGCCAATAGTGGCCCCAAACTCGCCTGTATGAACGGTTTCCCAGTTCAATTGTGCACTGGCAGCAGTTGAAAATAAAAATACGACTACAATAATAAGGACGATACGATTCACTGTACTGGTTTAAAAGTTATTGTTCGATATATAGCAAAACGCTATAATAGCAGATTAATTGTGTGCAAAATACAGAAATGTTTTTATTAATTGAGTTGCTATATGTTTTAATATGGCATAATTTAACAGATTTAACAAATTGCTATTCTTCCGCCTTTTTCAATCTTAAACCCACGCTCATAATGTGTTGCAAGGGGTTATCTCGCATTATTTGGCCAATACTAAAGTTATAATCACCCTTTTTTAAGGGTACACGTGCTATTAATTTTCTTACTTCCCATATATCGTTCATACCTATGCCCTCCCAACCTTGTGCATCGGAGCCTAAGGAAAGGTTTATTTTTTGCATGTTCACACTATCGCCTGATGCTTGTAGCGCAACATTGAGCCAAATATTGTTGTACTGGTATGCATCTGTATGCCTAAGCACTATAAATACATTATATAGCGATGAGGTATCAGTTATATTAAATGTACCAGTGGCATCAAAATTATTTTGCCATTTTAAATTGGGGATGAGCGTATTTTTCTCAAACAATTCTATTTGCGTACATGCATTTAATAAAACAAACGATAATAAAAAAACAAATGTACATTTCATCCAATATTTTTTCATACAAATACTCATCCTAATTTTTTTACTTTAGATACTTTTTTACTTTTTGCCTAATTTACTTCCCCCTTTACAAAACATTTAGCACTTGTTCTTTTGCTTTTTCCAACTCATCTTTCATAGTTACCACACATTTTTGTATACCTGCATCATAAGCTTTGCTACCTGTAGTATTTATTTCTCTTCCTATTTCTTGCAATAAAAAAGACAATTTTTTTCCTTTGCCATCTTCATTGTTGTTTAAAATTTCTGCAAAATATTCGCAATGCTGCCTAAGTCTTATTTGCTCTTCATGAATATCTATTTTTTCCATGTAGTAAATAAGCTCTTGTTCCATTCTATTGTTGTCTATATTTTCTTTGCCCACATTCTCTTCCAATAAAGTATTTATTTCATCTCTTATTTTTTTCTGCCTATTGGGTACAAGTGTCAAAATATTTTCTTCTTCGGTTTTAATATTGGCAATGCGTTGCAACAAATCTTTTTCTAAAGATTTTCCTTCATCTATTCTATGATTGTTTAAATCTTTTATAGCTATTAAAAGCACTTGGGAAAACAATTCAAATTCTTTTTCGCTTAACATTTCGTTTGATGGAGTAACTACTTCTGGCAAACGAAGCAAAGAGCTAAGAACAGAGTTTGTATCAATGTCCAACTCTTGTGCCAATGTTTTTATTTGAGCATAATATGCTTTTATAAGGTCGGTATTTATTACCACTGGTTTTGCAGTGCCATTTTGTTTAATATTCACATAACAATCTATAGTGCCACGTATAAGGTTTTCTTGTAAAATATTTCTTATTTCAAATTCGTAGGGTTTTAAAAGAGGAGGCAATTTTAGTTGCAGTTCAAATTGTTTTCCATTCAAAGCTTTTACTTCTACCAAAAAAGTTTTTTCGCCCTGCGTTTGTTCTGCTCTTCCAAAGCCAGTCATAGATCGTAGCATACAATAATTATTTGCTTGCAAGATAACTTTTATTGTTTCACAAAATATTTATTGCCAAAGAAAATAAATTGAAAAAAAGATTATCTATTTACTTTTTAGAAAGTAAATAAAACAAAAAACCCGACATTTTTTGTAGTCGGGTTTTTTTATATAGATGGGTTAGTAAGCACAGGGATAGTAAATCCCTACACAATATTAAAATAATTTTTCACAATAAGAAAATTTTTTGGCAATTATTTTATACACAATTTTATCGAGCCTGTGGATAAGCACAGCTGTAATTTTTTAAACTGAAAAGAAAAATGAAAAATTATTTATTAGATATATTTAATTATGCAAATTTTATTCTCCTGTAACATTGATGAATAAAGGTTTTTGAATGACGCATTTTTTTGTTGAGCAAGCAAAATGTTTTTTATTTTAAAAAAAAACAAAATAATATCTATTTATTTTTCTTAAAAATGGGGTGAAAAATAATTCAAAAAAAAGTTCATTAAATATAGAATTTATTCAATTTTATTACAAATGAGGCCTGTCGTAAAATAAAAACGAATTACCTTCGCCGCACAAAAAGTAAATACATTATGCATAAATCATCTATAAACATTGACATTTTATTAGACCCCGATAAAGTACCCGAAAGCATAAACTGGAATGCAAGTGATAGTAGTGCTGAGATGGCACAAAAAGCAAAAGCGATGTGTATTGCATTTTGGGATGCGGCAGATAAAACTGCTATGCGAATAGATCTTTGGACAAAAGACATGATGGTGGACGAAATGGGAGAATTTTTTTATCAAATGTTTTTTACCATGAGCGATACTTTTTTGCGTGCTACAAAAAATACCGAACAAGCAAATGAAATAAAAGCATTTTCGGAAGCATTTATTAAAAAGTTTAGAGCGGCGCAGGTTAAAGACAATAGTATGTAAGAAATAGACACAAGACATGAGATGTTAGACACAAGACATGGGATGTTACATTTGAGAGTTGTTATTTTTATTTATTTACAATTATTTTTTTAGACGTAATCTTGTGTCTTACATCTAAAAATCTAAAATTTTTTTTATGAATTTAGAAACAAAAATAATGGGCGAAATGAAAGACGCCATGAAAGCAAAAGACGAAGCTACCCTTCGTGCATTGCGTGCTATAAAAGCAGAAATTATAAAAGCAAAAACCGACCCTGGTGCTGGTGGCGAAATAGATGAAACCACCGAGCAAAAGTTTTTACAAAAAATGGTAAAACAACGTAAAGATTCGTTGGATATTTTTGAAAAACAAGGCAGACAAGATTTAGCTACAAAAGAAAAAGAAGAGCTTACTGTGATTATGCGTTTTTTGCCTGCACAAATGAGCGAGGAAGAAATAACAGCTGCTATAAAACAAATTATTGCAGATACTGGTGCAAGCTCTGCAGCAGATTTAGGAAAGGTAATGGGTGCTGCCAGCAAACAACTAGCAGGCAAAGCAGATGGTAAAGTAATAAGTAGTATTGTAAAAACACTTTTAGGATAAAAAAGGATACCATGTTTATAGATGTTGCATTTTTTATATTAATGGCACTTGCTTGTTACAAAGGATACAGCAAGGGTTTTATTATTGCTATATTTTCTGTACTAGGTTTTATTGTAGGTTTAGCGGCTGCATTAAAATTATCAACAACTGTAGCTGCTAGATTGTCGGAGCATACAGATTTTGGAAAATGGATGCCAGCACTTTCTTTTATATTGGTATTTGTTGCAGCTGTTTTTTTGGTAAACATGGCAGGAAAGCTTATTCAAAAAACTTTTGAAACCGTAATGCTTGGTTGGGCCAATAGACTTGCAGGTATTTTGCTCTATGCTTTATTGTACAGTATTATTTTTAGTGTTTTTATTTTTTATGCTGTACAACTTCATTTTATTAAACCCGAAAGTTTTAATGCCTCTACATCCTACCCTTTTTTACAACCCTTAGGACCTAAAGTAATAGAAGGGTTTGGCGTTGTTATACCTTGGTTTAAAAATATGTTTGCAGAGTTGGAGCAGTTTTTTGGAACCTTTGCTAAATAATAAAATGATTGTGAAATGTTTTATGGTTGATACTATTTTGTAGTAAAATGAAAAAAAGCAGGTTTATATAACAAATAAAGCTATTTTTTTGAAGGAAACAACGTATTTTAGCAAATCACAGAACTATACTTTAGCAGAATGAGTTACGATATAAAAAAAGACGGAAAATTTTCATTCATAGAAGAAGGAAATGGTGAAACCTTAATGCTACTACATGGTTTGTTTGGTGCACTTAGCAATTTTCAAGATTTAATAGAGCATTTTAGAAAACAATACAAAGTAGTTGTACCCATTTTGCCATTGCTGGATATGGATTTATTGCACACAAGTGTAGGAGGTTTAGAAAAATTTGTACATAAATTTATTGAGCATAGAGGCTATAGTAATATTCATTTGCTTGGAAACTCTTTGGGTGGACATGTAGGATTGGTGCACATTTTAAAACATCCCGATAAAATAAAATCGCTAATACTTACTGGTAGCTCTGGCTTATTTGAAAATGGCATGGGCGATACTTTTCCTAAACGTGGCGATAGAGAATATATAAGAAACAAAACAGCCTTTACTTTTTACGACCCAGCCATGGCTACCGATGAATTGGTAGACGAGGTTTTAGAAATAACGAGCAATAGAATGAAGGTTATCAAGATTATTGCATTAGCTAAAAGCGCTATTCGCAATAATCTTGGCGAAGAATTAAAAGCAATTAAACAGCCTACTTGTCTTATTTGGGGCAATAATGATAATGTTACACCACCATTTGTAGGCGAAGAATTTCATAAACTTATTCCCAATAGCGAATTGCATTTTATAGATAAATGTGGCCACGCTCCTATGATGGAAGTACCACATGAATTCAATATTATTTTGGGGGATTTTTTGGAAAAAGTAAAATCTGCTGCAACGGTTTAACAAATTCTTTTGTCTTTAATTTAATAGTAGATGTCATTTTTTCAAAACTGGCTTTTTAAATAGAAGGTTGCAATGAAAAGAGGACAGCTCTTACAAAAAAATTAACGTCGCATACAATAAACCAATACTAATCTTTGTTTACTTTGTATAAAATTTAAGTAAATGCTTACAAGAGACCTTATCAATAACAATATTCCAAGGCTGCAACTGCAAGATAGCGTGGGCAAGGCGTTGCAATTGATAAATGATTTTCGCATTACGCATTTACCGGTAGTATCCGAAAATACTTTTCTTGGCTTAATAAGCGAAGATGATTTACTTGATGTAGAAGATGAAAAACTACCTATAGAAGTGCTTCAAAATAATTTTATTAATGCCGCAGTACCAGATGACGTTCATTTTTTAAATGCGGTAAGCAGCAGCATACAATTTGATACAACTGTGGTACCAGTAGTTAATAATGGAGATGAATACACTGGCGCTATTACTACTACCGATTTATTAAAAACATTGGGCAATTTTTCTGGAGCTGACGAAATTGGTGGGCTTATTGTTTTGGAAATGGAAAGAATTCAATTTGCCATTTCTGAAATAAGTAGAATAGTAGAAAGTAATGACTGCACCATACTTCATCTTAATACCACTGTAAATAACCTAACTGGATTGCTTACCGTTACACTTCATATAAATAAACGAGAAATAGCCTCGGTGATTGCCACGTTTGAAAGATATGAATATACAATTGTCTATTCCTTTGGCAATGAAAAATTTGAGAACTCAATTGGTAACAATTACCAAAATCTCATGAACTATTTAGACATTTAATTTTCACTATCCCTCAACTTTTAACAGTTTGAATGTGTAATTTGATATATTTACGTTTATAATTTTATGTAGGCATGTTAAAAAATATTGTACAATCATTTTTATGTTGGGTTTTATTTTTTTTATTGCCCGTTTACCTCTATGCACAAATACCTGCTGATTCTTTACAAAAAATTGAGGCGAAACTTATCCTCATAACTGCAATAAAAATTTCTGGAAATAAACATACAAAAGGATATATTATCGAAAGAGAAATGCCTTTTAAAGCTGGAGATTATTTGCGCAACGATTCTTTGCAAGCTATTTTTAAACAAACCAGAATTCAAATTTATAATACAAATCTTTTTATAGAAGTAAAAGTAGATTCTCTAATACTGCGAGATGCTTCTTTGCAAGTAAATGTATTGGTAAAAGAACGCTGGTATATTTTTCCCGCTCCACAATTTGCCTTGGTAGATAGGAGTTATAAAGAATGGATAAAAACTTTTAATGCTGATTTAAATAGGGTAGTATATGGTTTAAATTTTACACATTATAATTTTAGCGGAAGGAGAGATCAATTAAGTATGACTTTACTGAATGGTTATGCAAGAAATTTATCTTTTGCCTATAGCGCTCCATACAGTAACAGCAAGCTAACAGAAGGCTTTGGCGTATCTGCTAGTTATACCCAAAATAGAGAAATAGGATTCAATACAAGCATCAACAATAAGCCTATGGTATTCCCTTTATTAGACTCGGGAGAAACATTTAGACCCAATTTTGTTAGAGATAATTATGAACTTGATATGAATTACTCTCGGCAGAAAGGTTTTTTTAAAAGAAGTGCGATATCCTTTGGTTTAAATTATTTAGTAGTAAATGATAGTATAACAGATAAAAAATACAACCCCAATTATTTTGGAAATAATAATACAAAACAATTTTATACAGATATTACTCTAGGTGTTTCTTACATTAATACAGATAAAAATGCTTACCCATTGCAAGGGCTTGCGTATAATTATGGTATTTCAAAAAGAGGATTTGGTTTTGCTGGAGGTATAAATAATACTACTTTGTTTGGCACGGTTGCAAAATTTATTACACACCCTCATCATTTTTATAGTAAGATAAAGGCATCTGGTATTTTAAAAATACCGTTTAACCAAGCATACATAAACCAGCGTGCCATTGGCTTTGGCAACTTAAAATTGCGAGGGCTAGAGTTATATATCATAGATGGGGTGGCAGCAGCTACTACCAATTATACTTTTTCTAAAAAAATAGTTTCCTTCCGCATTCCCATTCCATTCAAAATAAAAGCTGTGCCATATATTCCATTTACATTTTTTGCAAAAACATATGTTGATATTGGCTACAGTTATATTCCACAACAATACAATAGAAGATTAAATAATAAATTTCTTTATACAGGCGGTTTTGGTATTGATATACTTTCTTTATACGACCTTGTATTTAAAATTGAATACAGTTTTAACCAATTAGGCGAAAAGGGGTTATTTTTACAAGGTGGTGGCGGATTTTAATTTTACCTAAGTACACATTTCAAAAAATGAAAATAGCAATTTACAGCAGGGGGATTGAAAATAATCAATTGCAAGATATTGAAGGTTTACTTGCAGAGTTGGAAAAACATGCCGTAGAGCCAGTTTTTTTTCAAGATTTTTTTAATCAGTTTTATTCTGCTGTTAAAATTCCTGGTAATTATTCCACCTTTACATCTGGCGATGATTTAGACCCATCTATAGATTGTATGATAAGCCTCGGCGGCGATGGCACTTTGTTAGATACTGTTACTTTAGTAAAAGATTCTGGCATTCCTGTATTGGGCATAAACTACGGCAGGCTGGGGTTTTTAGCCAGTATTGGTAAAGAAGATTTGCATGCTGCATTGGAAGCTTTGGTGAACAGAAAATATGTATTGGATAAAAGAACATTGTTGCATTTAGATGCAAATATCCCTATGTTTAATGATACCCCGTATGCATTAAACGAATTTACATTGCATAAAAAAGATTCATCGCCCATGATAAAAATTCACACCTATTTAAATGGCGAATTTTTAAATACATATTGGGCAGATGGATTGATAGTGGCTACACCTACAGGCTCTACAGGATATTCGCTTAGCTGCAATGGACCAGTGGTTTTTCCTGAAAGTGCAAGTTTTGTAATAACACCAGTAGCGCCGCACAACTTAAACATACGCCCCATTATTGTACCAGATAATACAATAGTTTCTTTTGAAGTAGAAGGGCGTACAGATGGTTTTCTTTGTACACTCGATAGTAGAAAAGAAATTGTATCTAAAGAAATACAACTGGCTGTAAAAAAAGAATCGTTTGGTATAAATTTAATACGACTAAATGAAAATAATTTTTTACAAACTTTAAGAAACAAACTTTCGTGGGGGTTAGATAAGAGAAACTAATTATGATACAAGAAAATAGACAAATAAAACTTGTGCTTGTTATATTCTGGCTTTTATTAGGCTATACCCTTTCGGCATTGGTATGGTGGCTTTATGAATTATATACTCAAAATGCATTACTCGCTTTTGTAGAAGTAAAAGAATTGGCAACCAATGATAGCATGTACCAAACTAAGTATAATGAAATAATAAATGATCAACGAAAAAACAACATACAATATATATCAGAAGGCATTGCTTTTTTATTGCTAATTATTGTTGGCGCCATTTATATTTATAGGGGGTTTTTAAAAGAGCTGAGATATACAAGAGATCAACGAAATTTTATGATGGCCATAACACACGAGCTTAAAACGCCCATTGCCGTTGCTAAATTAAATTTAGAAACTTTACAAAAACATAAATTAACCGAAGCTCAACAAAAACAAATATTAGGCAATACTTTGCAAGAAGCAAATAGAATGGATATGCTTTGTAATAATTTATTGGTATCCGCTCAAATGGAATCAGGAAAATACACGCTTACTAAAGAGGAGCAACATTTTGCGACTATACTTAATAGTGCTGTAGATGAATTTATTTCTAGATACCCTTTAAGGACATTTATAAAAGATATTGATGATGAAATAAATGGTATTGGAGATGCTTTTTTGTTGCAAATGGCTTTTAATAATCTAATAGAAAATGCCATTAAATATTCGCCAAAAGAAAAACCTATTTCTATAATATTAAAAAAAGTAGAAAACAAAACTATCATAAAAGTTATTGATGAAGGGGCCGGATTATCGGATGCTGACAAAAAACTCGTTTTCGAAAAATTTTATAAAACAGGAAATGAGGCTACCAAAAGGGCAAAAGGCACTGGTTTAGGGTTGTTTTTAACTAGCAGTATTGCGAAAGCCCACCATGGAAATATAATAATTGAGGATAACCCAAAAGGAGGCAGTATCTTTATATTAACTTTAAAAGCTGACGCTAAAAATTAAAAGGAATGGCAGAAAAAAAAATGTCAATTTTATTGGTAGAAGATGAGGAAAATCTTCATGAAACACTAAAGCTAAATCTAGAATTGGAAGGCTATGGCGTAACAAGTTGTTTTGATGGGGCACAAGCGCTAAAAACTGTGGCTAAAGAACATTTTGATTTAATTATTTTAGATGTGATGCTGTCAGAAATTGATGGCATAGTGGTTTGCGAAACCATAAGACTAACTAATAGCGAAGTGCCAATTTTATTTTTGAGTGCAAAAAATGCAAGTGTAGACAGAGTGCTTGGTTTAAAAAAAGGTGGTGACGATTATCTAACCAAACCATTTAATTTAGAAGAATTATTGTTGAGGGTTAGCAAGCTTATTACAAAAGGAGAAAAAATTTCAAACAAAGAATCTGTTGTAGATTTTTATAAATTTGGAAATAACAAAGTAGATTTTAAAGCCTCGGAAGCCATTAATAGAAATGGAGAAAATATTGAACTTACCAAAAAAGAATTGATGCTTTTAAAACTACTGATAGAAAATAAAAATGAAGTAGTAACCAGAGAAAAAATATTGCAATCTGTTTGGGGTTATAATGTTTATCCAACTACAAGAACGATAGATAATTTTATTCTAAATTTTAGGAAATATTTTGAAGAAGATAGCCGAAACCCCCGCTACTTCCATAGTGCACGAGGTGTAGGATATAAATTTACTGATTAAACAACTGGTTTGTTGAGAAATTGAATAATGGTTTGTGCTCTTGCATACATCTCATTCAATTTTTCGCTACGCTCAAATGGTGTATATAATTGCCATTCTATTTCTTGAAGCAGTTGTTGTATATCTAAGCTTGTATTGTTATCTATATTTTCTTTATCCATTATTGTTCCCAATGTTTTACCATTAATGGTTTCTTTATCCAAATAAAAACGCTTTGCTAAAAACTGTTTTAATTCACTACTCAAAATTGTATAAAAATCAACACAATCTTCTTTAGCCAAACAAAGCTCCGTTTTTTCTAAATGATTAATATTGGATGCCAAATCAACAGTAATTACATTCGTGTTTACAGTATCTTTCACTTTAGGCAATATTACTTTTTCTTCTCTTTTCTTTTCTCTACTCACCCAAAAAATAAAGCTTACTATGATTATACCTGCAAGAAAAAGTATAACCAACACCCTATGAGAAAATATTTTATTAAAAAACGAAATAGGTTTTTCCTTTCTTTCTTTTATAACAGTGTTGATTGGAATACCATTTCCTTTTGCAATATTTAATGCAATACTTTTGGTAGAAATTATTTTATATGAACCAAGGCTGGGGTCAAAATAACTAAACTTTATTTGGGGTATGCTATACTCGCCTGCAGATGCAACCGTAAAGGGAATTTCAAATGTTTTGCTACCACTTATTGGTATCGTTGTATTATTTATATTGTCATTTATTTTTGTTTCATATACTTCAAATCCTACAGGCCAATCAATATCTGGTATAGTTAGCAATTGCATATTTCCTTTTCCCGAAATGGTAATTAATAATTTACAAGTTTCGTCGGTGGTAAAATTATTTTTTTCTACAGATGATTCTATTGCAAAACTTCCTACAGCTTCCTTAAAATTTTCTGGCTTTCCAGCTTCTGGCAATGGTTTTACTTGTATAGTTAGTGGTTTGCAACTAATACTTACATTTTCTTCAAACATATTATTTACCCCATTATCATTTTTTACAAATGTTATTTTGTTTTCGAGCGTGGCAGGTTCTAATTCAATTACTCCTGTTTGTAACGGATACAATTGTGCTTTTCTAATCACATATACATTGTACTCACGACCCTTTAGTTTTTCATGATTGTTTGGGCTTTGATCTATTTGCTGCATCATATCTATTACAGAAAAGCCATTGAAAGAAGGATTTTTAGAAACATTGCTTTCGCTTTGTAATCTTGTAAAAAGTTTATATGTGGCTAAAATAGGCTCGCCAACATAACACGAAGTTTTGTCTGTCTCCAAACGTAGTTGCATATTTCTGCTCACATTTTCTTGCACAGTTTCGTCATTTCTTAAAATATAATCTTCAAACCTTTTTTGAGGCTTTGGTTCATCAAACAAATCAAAAGTTGCAAATGGCGACTGATTTGATGGTGCAGTATTATTGTGCAAAGATTTTTTATTGCTTATTGAAACCTTTACGGCATTGCTTTTAAATGTTTCCCCACTAATAACTGCCGTGGCAGTACCAATTGAAAAGTTACCAGCTTTTTTTGGCTGCAATATAAAACTTACCGATACAGATTGTGTTGTATTTCCGTTTATACTATTAAAGGAAGATTCTTGGTTTGGACCACTGACCACAATAAAATCTTTTGTTATTGCAGGATTAATTGATTGAATATTTTTCCCATCTTCTATCGTAAATTTTAATGTAATATATTCTTCTAAGCCTGCGCTATTAGGTGTTGCTGTTGCATAAAACTTTGCTTGTGCAATAGCAGTATTGTAATTAAATATAAAACTGCAACAGAAAAATAGTTTGGTAAAAAATAAATTCATAAAAAGCAAATAAAATACTAAACAAAATTATATAACAAAGTAGAAACGATTTGTATTCTTTATCATAAAATATTGGCAAGAAATTGTTAATTACAAATCGCCTAGCTGTGGGCGCATCACAATTTCTTCGGACACAGCTGCCGCAGAAAGTTTGGTGCAAGCCAATATCATTGCAGCGATATCCGATGCTTCCATAATTCTATGCTTGCTATTATCGAACCCTGCCCAAGAATCTGTAAAAACTGCTCCTGGGAAAACGCTGGTGACTTTCACACCCGTAGTTTTCAATTCGTGTCGCAGATTTTGGCTAAACCCATTCATCGCAAATTTACTAATGCTATAACTCCCGCCGTTATCGTATGCTTTCAAACTAGCAATAGAACAAATATTAAAAATATGCCCGTCGCCATTTTTTACCATTAGTGGCGCAAGTTTTTTGGTTAGATAATAAGCGCTATACAGATTATTGTTCATCATTTCTTCTAAGCCTCCATCATTTTCCTCTAAAATATTGCCTGGCCTATACCCACCTGCATTGTTTACCAAAATATCTGGCACGTCTTTTTGCAAACAAAAATCGGCAAAAGCATCAGCATTGGCTTTTGAAGATAAGTCTGCAACCATCGTATGCACCATGCATGCAACAAATTGCTTTCGTAAAGCGGCTGCAGTTGCTTCAAGGGTTTCTTTATTTCTTGCACATAAAAAAAGGATATTGCCTTCGGCTGCAAATTTTTCGGCAATAGCTTTTCCAATTCCCCTTGCAGCACCAGTTATAACTATATTCATTTGTATAAATTTTTTATTGGCTAACTTTATATTTTCGTAAAGTTAATTCAACCTTTTTAAAACAATATAAATACATGCCCGTTTACAAACATCTTTTTTTCGACCTCGATCACACCATTTGGGATTTTGATACCAACGCTAAAGCAACCCTTGCCGATTTGTATGCGCAAGGGCTTGAAGAAAAAACAAAAGCTCCGTTTGATGAATTTTATGAACGATACATTTTTCACAATGCACATTTATGGGCACGCTACGAAAAAGGTTTTATTGGCGTGGAAGAACTAAAGTGGAAAAGAATGTGGCGTACCTTATTAGATTTTAAAATTGCCAATGAAATATTATCGAAAGAAATAAGTGTGAAATTTTTAGAAATACTTCCTACTAAAAAAGAAGTTTTTCCTTATACGTTTGAAATATTGGATTATTTAAAAAATAAAGATTACACACTCCATCTTATTACCAATGGTTTTGTACATACGCAAACCATGAAATTGCAAAACAGTGGTTTGGATAAATATTTTACTGAAATGATAACCTCCGAAGCAAGCAATAGCTTAAAACCAAAAATAGAAATTTTTGAATATGCATTAGAAAAGACAAATGCTACACTAAGCGAAAGTTTAATGATAGGCGATAACCAAGATGCAGATATTGCAGGCGCTTTAAATGCTGGCATGGATGCCGTTTTTGTAAATCATATACACGAAGCAGTAAAATTAAAAGCCACTTATACCATTACTCATTTAAAAGAACTAGAAGATATATTATAAAATAAAACAGCCCCTACAAAAGTGTAGGGACTGTTTTACTATCTTCGAAAGATGAATTACAAACTCGCAGTAGTTGTTGCTTTTTTGTCTTTGCAACATCCACCTTTGCCTTTCATTTCTTTGCTGCAAGAAGTTTTAGCTTTTGCACATTTTTTCTTGTTCTTTTTTCCGCCATCTGCAAAAGCTGCACCTGTTACTAATAATGCTGCTGTAGCTAATAAGAATACTTTTTTCATGTTTAATTTTATTTTAATTGTTACTAATCCGAGTTAAAAATATAGGTTTCTGTCGATAAATATACAGAAAAACTGTTAAAATCGTTTTATAAGCTCCCAATTACCGTTACACCGCCTTGTACCACATCGTTTATTTTTACATTAATAGTAGTGCCAATGGGCAATAATAAGTCAACCCTACTGCCAAATTTTATAAACCCAAACTCCTCTGTTTGTTTTACTTTAGCGCCTACTTGTAAGTAGTTTACAATACGTTTTGCTACTGCACCAGCTATTTGTTTAACCAAAATCTCCTTATCTCCTTTTTTTATTACTACAGAATGGCGTTCGTTTTCGGTAGATGATTTTGGATTCCAAGCTACCAAATATTTCCCCTTGTGGTATTGGTTGTACACTACATCGCCACTTATTGGATTTCGGTTTACATGCACATTAAGCGGGCTCATAAATACAGATATCTGCAATCTTTTTCCTTTAAAATATTCTTCGTCCACCGTTTCTTCTATTACAACAACTTTGCCATCGGCAGGGCAAATAATTTGTCCGTCGCATATAGTGAGTGTACGATTTGGTATTCTAAAAAAAGAAACAATAAACAATACAAATGCAAGGGTTACAAAAAAGAACAACACACAAAGCCATGGCAATGATGCTGCAAAAAACCAACGCATAAGCATATTTAATGCAATAAAAATAATAGTAACAATGGCTATCGATTTGTAACCTTCTTTATGTATCGTCATGGTATAAAGCTATTTTTTGGAAAGGCGAAGTTAAAGCATTACACAACAAAAACCTGCACATACAACCATACAAATGGCGCTGCTACAAGTAAAGAATCGAACCTATCTAAAAAACCACCATGTCCAGGCATAAAACTACCGCTGTCTTTTATGCCTGCAAGGCGTTTTATTTTACTTTCTAATAAATCGCCAAGTGTACCAAATACAGCACAAATGGCAGCAATGGCTACCCAATGTTTTACCGCAAGCGATTGTGCTACAGGTAAAAAATAACCAAGCAAACCCATTACAACTATGCAAAGCACCGCCCCACCAATGGTGCCTTCCCAAGTTTTTTTAGGCGATATTTTAGAGAAGGGTGTTTTGCCAATTAATGACCCTACAATGTATTGCATGGTATCATTTATCCAAATGGAGAAGATGATGGCGCATGGAATTAATGGCGAATATTTTTTTATATCAATATCATTTTTACTTAAATCTATACCAAGACCAATTAGCATTATTATTGGCATTATAATATATGGCAACGCTAAGCTTAAATAAATTCTATAGCCAGTAGGTTTTATAATTTTTATAATTTTGGCAAACTCATACAAGCAACCAATCATTATAATAGAAAATAAAGCTAAAAATGTATACCCATTAATAAACAATCCCCCCAACATTACCACCGCAAAAATTACCGCCGTTAATGCCCTTGTTTTAAAAACTTCTTTGTTTAAAGCCACGCTTAGTTATTTTGAAAATGAGTAATGGGTTCTTTTGGTAATGATGCTGCTACAAGTATTCTTTCTTCGCCTTCTATTTTTGCTTTATTTTTTGTAGAGTATTTTGTAAGCATAATAAATAAACCTACAAGCGCTACAATACCTATTAGGCCTATACTCCAATGCACATGTGGGTCTATTTTATCTAAGTCCACCTTGCCGGTTTTTGTTTTCATCGTATAGAGTGCAGTAAGGGCAAATGCATTGTTTAAAAAATGAGCAATAATATTTACCCAAATGTTTTTGGTTTTGTAATACATAAGGCCCAATGCAAAACCCAATACAGCCCTACTCAAAAATAAATAAATAGAAGAGTGGATTAAACTAAAAATAAGAGATGTAATTACAATAGCAACGATGGGATTTTTTAACCATTTTACAAAAAGATTTTGCATGGTGCCTCTAAAAAAAACCTCTTCGAACATGGCAGGAAAAAACGCCATAATAAATAATGCAATAATATACTCTTGTATATTTTTTAAATTGCTAAGCGCCATAGCTTGTTGCTTATACAAATCTTCGAGCCTTTGAGCCATTGCATTTATACTTGGAAAATGTGCTACTATACTTTTGGTAAAATCTTCTAATGGCGACGCAGCAATAGCGGCAGAAAAAATAATCATAAAGCCTAGCAGAATTTGAAACACATTTATATGTTTGCTAAAACCCAACCACAGCATGTTTTTTC
>JAYTLA010000153.1:0-6157 GCA_043729825.1 Ferruginibacter sp. | reverse complement strand
AATTTCTGATTGAACGTAATCGAATTCACACCTGCAAATTTAGCCCACTCTGCCATTCGGCAAAGCTAAATAATTGCGACTTAAACGCCTATACCTATTAATTTAATAAAAAAATATATCACATTTCAATCCTACAATTCACCCACTCGCTATCAAAAACCACACCCTCATATTTCTTATAAAAATTTATGGCAGGCTCATTCCAGTCTAATACTTGCCACACCAAGCCGCTATATTTTTTTGCTTGGCATTCTTCTATAAGTTTATCCATTAAAAGTTTGCCTACGCCTTTGCCCCGCATGGCATTTGTTACCAATAAATCTTCGAGGTACATGCGTTGGCCTTTCCAGGTACTGTAGCGTATGTAGTACAATGCGAAACCCACAACCATTTCTCCCTCTCCACTTGCCTCACCCCTGCCCTCTCCGCTTCGTGGAGAGGCAGAAACAGCTACAAACGCCTCCCACACAGGTTTTTCGCCAAAACCACTTTCTATAAAATGCTCCATGGTTACTGTTACTGCATGTGGTTCTTTTTCGTACTCGGCAAGTTCTTGCACGAGTTGCATTATAGCAGGACAATCTTCTTTGGTGGCTTTGCGTATTTGCATAAGTATATCTTTTGCTACAGAAGAAACTGAAACTTTAAAAAATATTGCTCAAATAAACATTGAACAATTAAACAATAAAACAATTGAACAATTAATTATGATCTACCATCGTAAGCTTTACACCATATCCTTTATATACAAAAGATGCCGCTGTTTTTTGATATTCGAAATGCAAAAAATTACGATATACCATGCCTATTCCTTTTCCATATATTTCTTGCGAAAAATCTTTGTACGCAATATTGGTAGCAGGTGTTATGGGCAAATTAATAGAATCATTTTTTTGATTAACAGTAAGTGTATTTGCTAAATTAAATATGCCTACTTTTTTTGCAGCGCCTACATCTGCATAAGTATAATCCCAATCTGCTAAATAAGACAAATCTTCTCCAGTAGCAGGATTTACAACTAAATCTATAGCAGAATTTCCTTTCCAACTATTACCATCGGCAATAGGTAGCGTTAGTTTAAAATATTTAAGATTGTTTTCTATAAACTCATATCGGCTCCCAGTGTTAACCGCCATGGCCGTATTATTTGCTACAAAATTACCAGCTGGCAAAGTACGTATATAGCGTTCTATGCGAAAAGCTTTACGACCAAGGTTATCCGTAATAGAATCCATTACTTGATATTTTACTTCGTAAAAACGATGTGTTTCAACCGTGCCAAAATTTACATATACCAACGAATCGAGGTTATACGTAATGTATTTGCCCACTATAAGAGGCGCATATTCGCTTATGGGTACTACTTGTAATTCTTCAGATTGCTTTTTGCAAGCAGCAAAAAGTACAACACATAAAACAATCGATAATAATTTTTTCATACTATAAAGATATAACTATTATAAAAAGATGGTTTTGAAAGGCAAAAAGCTGCTTCTTAAACCAAGATTATTGAAACTACTTCGTAGTTTTTTGTTGCCACGAATGACACTAATTTGCACTAATAAAAAAAAATCGTAAAAATTCGTGGCATTCGTGGCAACAAATCTTATTTTCCTCTTTGTATAACGCCGCCACCTATCAAATCATTGCCCTCGTAAAAAACTGCGCTCTGTCCTGGCGCCACACCTTTTACATTTTCGTAGAATTTTACCGTAATTCCATTGTCGCTAGCATAGATATTACTCAACGCCCCTTTATCCTTGTATCTTATTTTTGTAATAGCTTCCATACCATCGGTTATGCCATCGTATTTCATCCAATTAATACCCGTAACCCTCATCTCCGTGCGGTTTAGCGCTTCTTCATCGCCTAGTACTACGGTATTGGTTTCAGGTATAATTTCGGTTACAAAAGCTGGTTTACCAAGGGCAATATCCAAGCCTTTTCGTTGCCCAACAGTATAAAATGGATATCCTTTGTGGGTTCCCAAAATTTTTCCTGTAGTATCTACAAAATTTCCGCCATTTACCCTTTCTTCTAGCCCTTCTACCTTTCTTTTGAGAAAACCACGGTAATCGTTATCAGGTACAAAGCATATTTCGTAGCTCTCGCTCTTTTTAGCTAACTCTGGGTAGCCAAAATCGTGCGCCATTTGGCGTATAGCCGTTTTATGGTAGGTGCCTAGTGGCAGTAAGGTACGTTTTAGCAAATCTTGTTGCAAGCCCCACAGCGCATAGCTTTGGTCTTTGGTTTCATCTAAACCTTTGCTTATAAAATACCTGCCATTGCTGTGTTGGTGTACTTGTGCATAGTGGCCTGTGGCTATAAAATCGCAATTCAATGCATCGGCACGTTTAAGTAATGCACGCCACTTTATATGCGTATTGCACATTACACAAGGGTTTGGCGTGCGCCCCGCAATATATTCTTCTACAAAATTTTCTATTACAAAACCGCCAAACTCCTCTCTGATATCTAATATAAAATGCGGAAAACCATGCTGTACCGCTGCTTGGCGGGCATCGTTAAAACTATCTAAATTACAACAGCCCGTTTCTTTTTTGCCTGTATTGCCGCCACCACTGGTATCATAATCCCAAGTTTTCATAGTAATACCCACCACTTCGTACCCTTCCTTGTGAAGCATAAGCGCCGCCACAGTACTATCTATACCGCCACTCATTGCCATTAAAACTTTACCCTTGCTCATGCTGCAAAATTAGTATTTAGTATTGAGTATAAGGTATGGAAATGGGGAACTCTTTTGCAATTGATAATAAAATCAGTAAGTAAAGAGAACAACTTGCAAAAATATATGAATTAACAAATATAGCTAAAGTGCAAATTAGAAATGTAATAGCTTTTAGTATTTGAGTGGTATCGCTAAAAATAATTTGCAAAGTTCAATTGCAAATAAAAAAATATTTTATTAATAAATAATTTGTATTAGATTTGCATTACAAGTTTACCAAATATGCAATTCTGAGAATTTAGCCCCCAAAATTCCACTTGTAATCCAAATTATCCATTCAAAAGACTCTATTTTATTTCGTTCTTATGATTATTTTTTTTTCACCAAAAAATTTAATTATGAAACATTTATTTTTACTTGGATGTGTATTTTTATTTGGAGCTAGAAACTACACACATGCCCAAGCATGCACTTTTATTAGCCCAACAGTTGATGTTTTAAATATACAACAGCAGACGAATGGCAATTGCACCATTGTTTTCAATTTGGCGTTTGATGTAATTACCAATTCTGGTAATAAAATTATTTTTGTTCATCTATGGAAAACACCCGATTACCCAAGTTATGATTACAATCAATCAGGTAACCCTCCTCCAACAAATGCTACGGCTTTAAGTAATTCTATTGTTAATGTGGCAATCAACAATTTTGGTACTAGTCCTGTACTTCTTACATCCTATGGGCCAGATAATACAGTGATTGTACAGAATGTATTAAATAATGCAGCTATAAATGTTACCAAAGTTCCTTCTACAACTTTTGGGGCGGAAAGATTTATTATTAATAATATTACATTAACAGTTCCTAATACTAGTTGTGGTAATAGCCTAGTGTTTTCTGGAGATGCTTGGTCAAGTAATTCTAATGCTTCTTCTTCAAAAGTTCAATGTGCTATGCAAGGTTTTCAGGTAGGTATTACAGATCCCAATGTAAACGGATTGTGTACAAGCACCAATAATCCCCTTTTGTCTTACTATAGTTTTTCCATTACAACACCATCAGCAACATTGAATATTTATTATGACGTTTATCTTGATAATGGGAACAACCTATTTGAACCAGCTGCCGACATTTTATTAAGCAATGTTAGCATTGCTAATCCAATTACAATAACTCCTACAACTCCTTTTACTTCTGGACCCCAAAATTATCCGTCTCCGATAGATGCTTATAATAAGAAAATATTTGTGGCAGTTTCTATTGTAGGTAAGTCATATTTGGTTTATACTGAAATTTTTCCTTGTGTAAGTTTACTACCTGTCCAATTAAATTATTTTTCGGCAGTGGCAACAAAAAATGGAGCAATATTGAATTGGACTACACAAGTTGAACAAAATAATGTAGGATTCGAAATTGAGAAAGAAATAAACGGTATGTATAAAACAATAGGATTTATTGCATCAAAAGCAATCAATGGAAATAGTTCTTCCGAAATAAATTATGCATATAACGATGTATTTGCATCATCTGGCGAGACAGTCTATTATAGATTAAAACAAAAAAACTTAAATGGACAATTCGAATATAGTGAGATTAGAAAAGTAATTTCAAACAAAGATGAAATAAAAATAGTGATTTTTCCAAACCCAACTTTTAATCATAAGTCAACAATTTTAATTCCATCTAGTTTTGGTAAAACCGATATAAAAATTTACACCGCAGATGGTAAATTGTGCCAATATTACAATTCGAAAATTGAGAAAAACTTTCCAATAGAAAACTTAAAAGCTGGATACTATATTATAAAGATTGTGGATACAAAATCAGGAAACGGTTATTCGGAAAAACTAATAGTACAATAGTAAAATAATAAAATAGTGAACTGGGTTGTTAATTAAATAATCCGGTTCACTATTTTTATTTACACTTCCTTTATTGTTCAGAAATTTATTTTTATACAGATGAAGAAAATACACTTAACCCTTATCTCATTTTATTTTTTAATAAAATTTAATCTGCCTACCTTTCAATAGGCATGATTTCAAAAGAAAAATTTGACCAAAAATGTGCAATGCCGTTTGGCTTGTTTTAAAAAAAGCAATCAGGACTGTAATACTCATTTATTCACCATTATCAACTATTCCTTTATACCTAAATCGATAGAATAACATTAATTTGGCTTTAATTGAACTATTAGAATATCTAAGCACCAACATTAAAAAACAATTCATAAATTTGCCCACGTTTAACAAATAACTAATAACTAAGATGGGTCGCATATTTGAAGTAAGAAAAGGTGCCATGTTTGCACGATGGGATAAAATGGCAAAAGATTTTACCCGTATAGGAAAAGAAATAGCCATAGCCGTAAAAGCCGCAGGACCAGATGTAGAAAACAATCCTGCCTTAAGAAGGTGCTACCTCAACGCAAAAGCCTGCAACATGCCTAAAGACCGTGTAGAAGCTGCCATAAAGCGTGCTATGGGCAAAGACATTAGCAGTTACGACGAAATGGTGTATGAAGGTTACGCTCCACATGGTGTAGCAGTATTGGTAGAAACCGCAACAGATAATACTACTCGTACTGTTGCCAATGTGCGCATGCATTTTACAAAAGCAAAAGGCGCATTGGGCACTAGTGGCAGTGTAGCATTTACATTTACACGTATGGGAGAGTTTAAAGTAAAAAACAATAACCTTAATGTAGATGATTTAGAATTGGAATTAATAGATTTTGGATTAGAAGAAATTGGCGAAGATGCAGATGGCAACATTATTATTCGTGCAGCTTTTGCAGAATTTGGAGCTATGAACAAAGCCATAGAAGATAAAGGACTTGAATTGATAAGTGCAGAACTTACTCGCATACCAGGCACATTAGTAGAACTTAGCGAAGACGATGCCAACGATGTTTTAAAATTGGTAGATCATTTAGAGCAAGATGAAGATGTACAGAAGGTTTATCATAATTTAAAGTAAGCATTTGCCTGCGGCGTATGCAAAATAATGTTATCAAAAGTATTCGCCACAGGCGAATACCTACAAAAAAGCAGCATTTCTATTTGCTGTTTTTTTTGATCTTATCTTTCACTATAGTTCGATAATTTTTCGTCTATCACTAACGTATTGGTCCATTTATCATGCCATGGATATGTAGGGCTACCTAAAGCGCTTAAGGCATTAAAAGGTACTAACCTAGTTAAGCCACGTACAAAACCAGTACTGAATGTTATTTTACTTCCATCTTCATTTACTGCTCTTGTACCAGTTATGTATTTCCCAATTGTTTTACCTTTACCAAATCCTTCAACAATACCCATAAATATTCCATAAAAAATATAAGTATACTAACTTGCTTTAATAATACCGAATTTAAAATTTAATAAAGATTTTATATCGTCTATTCTATTATCAAAATTTTTGAAAAATGTTTCTACCGCATTTTCAAACTTTGTGTAATCATCA